>DATACM010000001.1:0-2472 GCA_036259055.1 Acidimicrobiales bacterium
ACGCCAGCTCGGTGGTCTCCACGGCCACGGCCGGGCCTGCCTCGACCTCGACTCCGGCGCCCTCCCCGACGTGGGGCTTGGGGGCGTGGGGCTTCGGGGCGTGGGGCTTGGGCGCCGGCGGCTTGCGGACGGCACCGGGGCGGCGCCGAGGTAGCTTCGTCGGGCGAACCCGACGGACGAACCACGGACGGTGCCCATGACACTGGAAGAGGTGGTCAACGAGCACTTCTTGGCCCGGTATCGGGCCCTGCTCGATGCCGAAGACGCCGCCTTCGACGAGTTGGAGCACGCCTACGAGGACGGCGACCGCCAGCAGTTCGTGGTCGACCTCGACGCCTGGCAGCGCACCGTCGAGCGACGTCTGGCCTTCCTCCGGCGCAGCGGGTTCAGCCTGGCCGCGGCGGTGAGCTGACGCCCGAGGTCAGGCGGGCGACGTCAATCGACCGGCGGGCGGTCGTCGTGGCCGTCGCCGGGCTGATCGCGCTGGGCGCCGGTGCGGTGGCGGTCGAGCGCTCGGGTGACCCGCCCAGGGCCGGCATCGGGCGAGGGGCCCGAGCGGTGGAGAGCAAGCCTCTCCCCGTTCCGGGCGACGTCAGCGAGGTGCCCCCTCCTCCTCCTCCTCCTTCGGTGCCCCAGGCGCCGGTGGCCACGGTGGCGCCCGCCGGCCCGGTGGCCCTTCCGCTGCCCGGCTGCCCTCCGCCCCCCCGCCCGCCCCGCCGTGGCCCGCCCCCGGCCCCGCCCTGGCGGCCCTCGGTGCTCGTCCCCGAGGCGGAGCTGCCCGAGCCCCTCCCTCCGTCGCCGGGCGCCGCCGATCTCACACCCCTCGCCGGCAAGGGCATGTGGTTGTGGAAGTACCGCCAGACCGAGGCCGGCGACGCCGCCGCCATCGTCGAACGGGCGGTGTCGACCGGCCTCCGCCAGCTCTGGGTCCGGGTGGGCGACTCCCGTGACGGCTTCTACGCCGCCGACGTGCTGGCCGAGCTGGTCCCCCGGGCTCACGCCCGCGGGCTCAAGGTCATCGGCTGGGGCTTCCCGTATCTCTGGGACCCCGTCGCCGACGCCCGGTGGTCGGCCGACGCGCTCGGGTGGAGAGGACCGGACGGCTCGGTGCTCGACGGCTTCAGCCCCGACATCGAACGGGCCTCCGAAGGCGTGGCCCTCACCGCCCGGCGGGCCCGTGTGTACCTGGGCCTCGTGCGGCAGGCGGCGGGCTCGCGCCTCGTCGTGGGCACCGTCTACCGACCGACCGACACCCTGTGGAGCGCCTACCCGTACGCCGCTCTGGCCCCCTATCTCGACGCGTTCGCGGCGATGGTCTACTGGGGGTGCACCGAGCCCGGGCAGGCGGCGGCCCAGACGATCGAGCGCCTGGGCAGCCTGCGCCCGGTACACCTCATCGGCCAGGGCTACGACATGGCACCCGAGGGGGGGCGAGCCGGGCCGCCCACCGCCGAGGAGACCACCAGGTTCCTCGACGTCGCCCGCCGGGGCGGGGCCAGGGGCGCGTCGTTCTGGGTCTGGCAGTCGATCGGCGCCGAGCAGTGGTCGGCGCTCGCCGCCTACCCCTGGCCTTCACAGGAGGGGGGCGGTCCGCCCTCCTGACCCCCCCGGGGGAATGCCGGCCTCGGCGCGGCCTTCTCGGAGTACCGTGACCGGCGTGGCGGACGAGCACTCGGTGACGCTGCACACGGGGCTGCCGGAGACGGTGCTCGAGCCCGAGCCGGCCGAGTCCACCGCCGCTCTCACCGCCGCCCTGGCCGAGCCCGAGGAGCGGCGGCGCGAGGCGGTGGCGGCGGTGGTCGCCCGCTGGCCCCGGTCCCTGGAGGCCTGGGCGGCCCTCGGCGATCTCGCCCGTGACGACGTGGAGGCCTACGCGTGCTACCGGGTGGGCTACCACCGGGGGCTCGACCGCCTGCGCCAGTCGGGTTGGCGGGGCTCCGGTCACGTGCGGTGGCGGCACGAGGGCAACCGGGGCTTCCTGCGCTCCCTCGCCGGTCTTGGCCGGGCCGCCGGCGCCATCGGCGAGACGGACGAGGAGCGCCGCTGCGCCGAGTTCCTGGCCCAGCTCGACCCGGAGGCACCGCCCTCCACCGCCCGTGGCTGACCCGATCGCCCGGCGGGTCGTCGTCTCCGGCCGGGTGCAGGGCGTCTTCTTCCGCGACTCGTGCCGGGACGAGGCGGCGGCGGCGGGTGTCGCCGGTTGGGTGCGCAACACGCCCGAGGGCGAGGTCGAGGCGTGGTTCGAGGGAGACCCGGAGGCGGTGGAGCGCCTCGTGACGTGGTGCCGGGAGGGCCCGTCCAGCGCTCATGTGACCGGTGTCGACGTGGCCAACGAGGACCCGGCGGGCGAGACAGGGTTTCGCGTACTATAGCGACCCGCCAGTGACCGCTGGCGCTGGATGCGGCGCTTCCACGGGGGGTTGGCGATGCGGTTCAAGAGGTTCGGTGCGGGACTCGTCGTGCTGGTCGCGC
>DATACM010000002.1:0-10283 GCA_036259055.1 Acidimicrobiales bacterium
ATGGGCTTCTACTCGCCCAACACCCTGGTGGCCGACGCCCGCCGCCACGGCGTCACCGTCCTCGGCCCCGACGTCAACCGCTCGGAGGCAAAAGTGATGCTCGAGCCCCTCCCGTCGGGAGAGCTGGCCGTCCGCCTGGGCATCGAGTACGTACGCAACGTGGGCGACGACCTGGCGGCGCGGATCGCCGAGCGTCGCCCCTACTCGTCGATGGACGACCTGGTGCGGCGCACCGGCGCCACCCTGCCGGCGGTCGAGGCCCTCGCCACCGCCAGCGCCTTCGCCTCCCTCGGGCACGAGCGCCGCCCCGCGCTGTGGGGAGCGGGCGCGGTCACCCAGACCGGCCCCGAGCGGCTGGCCGGAGTGGTGTGCGGGGCCGACGCCCCGAGCCTGCCCGGCATGTCGGAGGTCGAGGTGGCGGCGGCCGACCTGTGGGCCACCGGCGTGTCGCCCGACCGCCACCCCGTGCAGTTCGCCCGGGCCCAGCTCGACGACCGGGGGGCGGTGACGGTGGCGGGGCTCGACGACGTCCCTCACGGGACGAGGGTGCTGGTGGGCGGGGTCGTCACCCACCGCCAGCGCCCGGCCACCGCCCAGGGCACGATCTTCCTAAACCTCGAGGACGAGACGGGGATGCTCAACGTCATCTGCTCGGCCGGGGTGTGGGCCCGCTACCGGCGCGTGGCGCGGGCCGCGCCCGCCCTGGTCGTACGGGGCCGTCTGGAGCGGGCCGAGGGGGCGACCAACCTGGTGGCGGAGCGCGTCGACGCGCTGTCGATCTCGGTCAACCCGTCCCGCTCCCGAGATTTCCGCTAGCTGGGCTTGCGCCAGCCCGCCGCGGTGGTGTCAGCTACACGCCGGGCCGGCGGCCGAGCACCTCGGGGCTTCCACAGCAGTCCACCAAGCGCCCCGCCGTTCGTGCCAAGATCTACCGAACCTGACCCGAGGGAGGCCGATGGGGCGGACCGACCGGTGCCCATGCGGCAGCGGCAAGAAGACGAGCCGGTGCTGCCGGCTCGCCGCCGATCCGGGTCCTGAGGAGTTGGCTCGGGCCGAGCTGGCCGGCCTCGTCCGTACCGTCGCCCCCGTGCTCCGGGCCTGTCCCTGCGCCCGGTTCGACGAGCTCCTCGGCGGCGTCTCGAGGCTGCCCCGCCTCGACCGCTCGCTGGCCTGGCCCCTGCCCCGGGTCTTCCCGCCCGAGCTGCGAGCCCTCCTCCTCGCCGCCGAGGGCGACGACGTCGCCTCCGTGCAGCAGGCCCTCACCGCCGCCGTCGACGTCCTCGACACCGAGGTGGGGCGCGCCCACCTGGCTCGGGCGGTCCTCGCCGTTCGAGACAGCGGAGGCCTCGACGCCGAGAGGGCGGCGGCGATGGTCGTCGACCTGGCCAGCGGGTCGCCGCAGGTCGTCACCGCCAGCATCGTCGAGGCGGTCCGCGCCGAACTCCGCCCGAGCCGGCGTTCGAGGGTGGCACTCGCCGTCTCCTGACGGGACCACGCGGGGCGGAACCCCCGCTAGAGCGTTTGAGCGATCGAGGGCCGGAAACACCTCACAACATGGATGCCATTGCCATGTTGCGGGCCGACCACCGTGAGGTCGAGCGCCTGTTCAAGCAGTTCGAGAAGGCGGGGCCCAACGCCCACGCCACCCGACGACAGATCGTCGACAAGATCATCCAGGAGCTCTCGGTGCATGCCGCCATCGAGGAGCAGGTCTTCTACCCGGCCGTGCGGGAGGCGGTTCCCGACTCCGAAGACGTCGTGCTGGAGTCGCTCGAGGAACATCACGTCGTGAAGTGGACGCTCGCCGAGCTCGAGGACCTGGACCCCGAGCACGAGCGGTTCGTGCCCAAGACCACGGTGCTGATCGAGAGCGTCCGCCACCACGTGGAGGAGGAGGAGGACGAGCTCTTCCCCAAGGTGCGGGAGGTGCTGAAGCGGAAGCGGTTGGAGGAGGTCGGCGAGGCCATGGCCAAGGCCAAGGAGGTCGCCCCCACCCGACCCCACCCCAAGGCGCCCGACACGCCTCCCGGCAACCTGGTGGCCGGGGCGGGGGCGGCGGTCGTCGACAAGGCCAAGGACGCGGTCAAGAAGGCGGCCAAGTCGTCCGGCTCCCGCCGGCGCAAGTCCTGACGCCGACCTCCGATGGACCTGTCGACGATCGGACGGGCGCTCCTGGTGGTCGCCGCCGTCGCCGGCGTCCTCGGCGTCGTGCTCCTGGTGGCCGGGGCGCTCGGCCTCGGGCGCCTTCCCGGCGACATCTCCCTCGGGAAGGGCAACGTCCGCTTCTACTTCCCGATCGTCACCTGCCTGGTGCTGTCCGCCATCGCCACGATCGTCCTCAACCTCATCTCGCGGCGCTAGCCAATCGCGCTCGCAACCGGAGGTTGCTCCGGGACTGGAAGGAAACCGCCTGCGCCCTTCCGGCGAGTCCTCAGTGGACGAGAGAGACCTAGCGCAGGCGGTTTCCTTTCGTCCCGCGCCGAGTTCTGAGGTGCTCCGGGCGACCGGCGGAGCCGGATCGCCCTCCGACGTTCTCTTCTTGCCGGATAGCCGGAAGTGGCCGCCTGCGGCGGCGATCGCGGCCGCCGCAGAGCTTCGCGGTCAGGACCCGAGCGCTGCCGAGAAGCTCGGGGCTACGGCGGAGGGCCGCCGGGCGAGTGCTCGTCGAGCACCAGCCCCATGACCACCGCGTCCCAGAGCGACCCGTCCCGCCGCCGGTAGTGACGACGCAGGCGGCCCTCCTCGACGAAGCCGAACTTGGCGTACAGAGAGAGGGCGGACCGGTTGTTGGGCCACACCTGCAGGGCGACCTTGTGAGCGCCCGAGCGGCGAGCGGTCACCAGCGCCACCGCGACCAGCGCCGACCCCACGCCGCGCCCGCGCCAGCGGGCGGCGACGAACATCGAGAGGTTGGCCACCCCGTACGGCCGGCGGGACAGGTTCAGGTGGCCGACCACCTCCCCGTCAGGGGCCTCGGCGACCAGCAAGGTCGAGCCGCCCGGCTCGCCGAGCTCGGCGGCGAGGCGCTCGAGGTGCTCCCGCCGGTCGAGGGGTGGCTCGCTGCCCAGCCACCGCCCCTCGCCCACCACCGCCTCCAGCAGGTCGACGACGGCCTCGACGTCGGCCGCGGTGGCGGCCCGAACGGTGACGTCGACGGCCGGAGCAGCGGGCGTTCTCTTGGCCATCAACCGGTGGGGATGCGGCGGTCGGCGGCGTGGACGATGCGCCGCGAGACGGACCACGGCGCCATCCGGGCGAGAAGGGCGACCGCCTGGTAGTACCAGCCGGGGACGTGGGCGGCCCGCCCCCGTTGGAGCGCGCGCAGGGCGGAGCGGGCCACGTCGTCGGCGGTCATCCAAAGGGCCCCGGGGACGTAGGAGCGTGCCATCGAGGCGTGGTCGTGGAACTCGGTCCGGGTGAACCCGGGCATGAGGGCGAGCACCGACACGCCGTGCGCTCGGACCTCCTCGTGCAGCGACTGGCTGAACGTGGTCAGGAACGCCTTGGTGGCGGCGTAGGTGGCCCACCCGGGAAGGGGCTGCAGGCCGGCCATCGACGAGACGTTGAGGATGCCGCCACGCCGTCGCTCGAGCATGCCCGGAAGGGCGGCGCGAGCGAGGCAGACGGGCGCGAGCGCGTTGAGACGGATCTCGGCCTCTTCTCGCTCGACCGGCAGCTCGGCGAAGAAGCCGCGCGTGCCGAACCCGGCGTTGTTGACGAGCAGGTCGACGGGCCGCTGGCGATCGGCCAAGCGGGACTCGACGGCCGCCCGCTGCTCGGCGTCGGCCAGGTCCGCCACCAGCACCTCGGGCTTGGGGGCCCCCGAGTCGGCGATCTCAGCGGCCAGCTCGTCCAGTCGGTCGGCCCGCCGGGCGACGACGACGAGCTCGGTGCCGTCAGCCGCCAGCCGGGTGGCGAACGCTCTGCCGATGCCACTCGACGCTCCGGTGACGAGGGCCCTCGTCCAGCCGGCGGGAGCCCTCAGCGAGCGCGGCAACGACGAGGCAACGGTCGCTCGGGCACGACGGAATCCTACCGGTGAGCACCAGGCGTCGGTGCGGCAGAAGCGTTACATGTTGTTAACAGCCCGGTCAGCTTCCGTACACAGAGCCGGATGTACGTTTCTCCAAACGTTCGAGCGGGGGGAGCGGATGGACTCTGGCAATACCGCGTGGGTGCTCGCGTCGGCGGCGCTGGTGCTCTTCATGACACCGGGCCTGGCCTTCTTCTACGGCGGGATGGTCCGGTCCAAGAACGTCCTCGGCATGCTCATGATGAACTTCTTCTCCATGGGGCTCGTGAGCGTGCTCTGGACCCTGTTCGTGTTCAGCCTCGCCTTCGGTGACGACATCGGGGGCGTGGTCGGCAATCTCGATTTCGCCGGCCTCAAGGACCTGGGCGACGCCGAGCTGACGCTTCCCGGCTACACGGACGACTTCGCCCTCACCATCCCGCCCCTCGCCTTCGTCGCGTTCCAGCTCATGTTCGCGATCATCACGCCCGCGCTCATCACCGGCGCCGTTGCCGACCGCATCAAGTTCTCGGCCTGGGCCGTCTTCCTGGGGGCGTGGCTGGTGCTCGTGTACGCACCGGTGGCCCACTGGGTGTTCAGCCCCAACGGCTGGCTGTTCGAGCAAGGAGCGCTCGACTTCGCCGGAGGCACGGTCGTCCACATCAACGCCGGGATCGCCGCCCTCGCCGCCGTCCTCGTGCTCGGCAGACGGCGGGGGTGGCCGGGTGAGGCCATGCCCCCCCATTCCCTGCCCCTGACCCTCCTCGGCACCGGCATGCTCTGGTTCGGGTGGTTCGGGTTCAACGCCGGATCGGCGCTCTCGGCCGGCGGCCTGGGCGCCCAGGCCCTGGTCAACACCCACATGGCGGCGGCGGCCGCCATGCTCGGGTGGCTGATCGCCGAGCGGATCAAGGGCGGCCACGCCACGACGCTGGGAGCGGCGACGGGGGCGGTCGCCGGCCTGGTGGCCATCACGCCTTGCGCCGGCTTCGTCACCAGCTTCTCGTCGTTGATCATCGGCCTGGTGGCCGGAGTGGTGTGCTTCCTCGCCATCCAGCTGAAGTTCCGTTTCGGGTACGACGACGCCCTCGACGTCGTCGGCGTGCACCTGGTCGGCGGTCTGGTGGGCTCGCTGCTGTTGGGGCTCTTCGCCGACTCCGACGTCAACGCGCTGGGCGCCGACGGCCTGTTCGCCGGTGGAGGCCTCGAGCTGCTGGGGAAGCAGCTCTTGGCGGTGGGCGCGACCATTGCCTGGTCCTTCGTCGTGACCTTCATCCTGGCCAAGGTCATCGATGCCGCCATCGGCCTCCGGGTCACGCCCGAGGAGGAGGCCGAGGGCCTGGACGTCACGCAGCACGCAGAGACCGGCTACTCCTACGGTGATCTCGGCATGGGGAGGCTCGGCGCATGAAGCTCATCACCGCCATCATCAAGCCCTTCAAGCTCGACGACGTGAAGGAGGCGCTGAGCGCCCTCGGCGTCCAGGGCATGACCGTCTCCGAGGTGCAGGGCTTCGGCCGCCAGCGCGGCCACACCGAGGTCTACCGCGGTACCGAGTACACCGTCGACTTCGTCCCCAAGGTGCGGGTGGAGGTCGTCGCCGACGACGCCGACGCCCAAGGGATCGCCGACGCCATCGTGGACGCGGCGCGAACCGACAAGATCGGCGACGGCAAGGTGTGGGTCGTGCCGGTCGAGGGGGTCGTCCGGATCCGCACCGGAGAGCGGGGGCACGACGCCTTGTAACGCCGACGTCGCCGCCTTCCGGCGCGCGCGGGACGACCTCCTCGACGGCGGCGTGCGGGGATCGGACTTCTGCCGCGCCTACGCCGCCCTCGTCGACTCCTTCCTCACCGGCCTCATGCCCCCGGCCGACGGCGTGGCGCTCGCCGCCGTCGGCGGCTACGGCCGGGCCGAGCTGTGCCCCGGGTCCGACATCGACGTGGTGTTGCTCCACACCAGGCGGGAGCGCAAGGAGGTGCAGCGGGTGGCCGACGCCGTGTGGTACCCGCTGTGGGACTCCGGGCTCAAGGTCGGCCATGCCGTCCGCACGGTCAAGGACGCCCTCGGTCTGGCCGCCGGAGACCTGGACACGGCCACGTCGCTGCTCGACGTGCGGCTGGTGGCCGGAGACGCCGCCCTCGTCGACGACCTGCTGAAGAGGGCTCACGCCCAGTGGCGGGCCCGGTCGACCCGGTGGCTCGGCGTGCTGGCCGAGTCGGTCAGCGCCCGCCACGAGAAGGCGGGCGAGGTGGCGTTCCTCCTCGAGCCGGACCTCAAAGAGGGACGGGGCGGTCTGCGCGACGTGCACGCCCTGCGGTGGGCGGAGGCGGCCGACCGCATCCTCCTCCCCGACGACCACGCCGCCCTCGACGCCGCCCACGAGGTGCTGCTCGCCGCTCGGGTGCAGCTCCAGCGGCGCACGAACAAGGGCTCGGACACCCTCCTCCTCCAGGAGCAGGACGCCGTCGCCGCCGCCCTGGGGGACGCCGACGCCGATGCCCTGATGGCCCGGGTGGCGGCCGCCGCCCGGACCGTCGCCTGGACGAGCGACGAGACGTGGGACCGCATCCGGTCGTCGCTGCGAGGGCCGGCCGGTCGGGTGGCGGCCAGCGACCGCCCTCTGGGCGAGGGGCTGGTGCTCCGCGAGGGCCTGGTAGAGCTGGCGCCCGCCGCCGATCCGGCCGCCGACCCCTCGCTCGTCCTGCGCGGGGCAGCGGCGGCTGCGACCCGCCGCACTCGGCTGACCCGGTCGGCCCTCGACCGCCTGGCCGCCTCCGCGCCGGGCCTCGGCGACCCGTGGCCGGACGAGGCCCGCCGGGCGCTCGTCGCGCTCCTGGGGACGGGCCACGCCGCCGTCGGGGTGTTCGAGGCTCTCGACCAGAAGGGCCTGCTCGTGCGCACGGTGCCCGAGTGGGAGCCGGTGCGGCACCGCCCCCAGCGCAACGCCTACCACCGTTTCACCGTCGACCGGCACCTGTGCGAGGCGGCGGCCGAAGCGGCCGCGCTGACCGGCAGGGTGGGCCGCCCCGACCTCCTGCTCGTGGGCACCTGGCTCCACGACCTGGGCAAGGGATACTCCGGCGAGGGCGGGCTTCCCGGCGACCACTCGCTCGCCGGGGCGGCGGTGGTCGAGCAACTGGCCCGGCGCATGGGCTTCCCGCCGCCGGACGTCGAGACCCTCGCCGCTCTGGTGCGCCACCACCTGCTCTTGGCCGACGCCGCCACCCGGCGGGACCTCGACGACGCCGCCACGGTGACTGCGGTGGCCGAGGCGGTCGGCGACCTCCGGACCCTCGAGCTGCTCCATGCCCTGACCGAGGCCGACGGCGTGGCGACCGGGCCGGCGGCGTGGAGCCCCTGGAAGGCAGGCCTGGTCTCCGAGCTGGTGACCCGGGTGCGGGCCGTCCTCCACGGCGCCGATCCCGTGACCCCGGAGTTCCCGGGACCCGAGCACCTGCGCCTGGCCGAGCGGGCGCGGGAGGAGGGCGATGCCGTCGTCGAGGTCGACGGGTCGTCGCTGACCGTGGCCGCCCCCGACCGCAGGGGCCTCTTCTGCCGCACCGCAGGAGTGCTCTCCCTGCACGGGCTGGACGTCATGGCGGCGCGGGCATGGTCGAGCGAGGACGGCTTGGCCGTGGAGGACTTCCAGGTGCAGGCCACCGTGGGCGAAGGTCCGGATGCGGACGCCGTGCAGCGGGACCTGCGCAGGGCCCTGGACGGCCGGCTGTCGCTCGAGTCGCGGCTGGCGGCCCGGGCCGAGGCCTACGCCGCCCGGTCCCGGCTCCCCGCCGCCGCCCCTGCCCGCACCCACGTGGCGGTCCGCAACGACGCGTCGGAGAAGGCGACGGTGGTGGAGGTGCGGGCACCCGATCGCATGGGCACCCTGTACCGGATCACGCGGGCCCTGGCCGACCTCGAGCTGGACATCCGCCACGCCAAGGTGTCGACCTTGGGCCACGAGCTGGTCGACGTCTTCTACGTGGTCGGGGCCTCGGGCGACAAGGTCGACGACCCCGAGCACATGGCCGAGGTGGAGCGAGCCGTGCTCTTCGAGCTCTCCCGCGTCTGACGGCGCCCCCATCCACTACCCTCAGCGGCCGTGGCGGGACCGAGCACCATCCGACTCGTCGGTGTCGCCATCCTCGTGGTGGGGGTCGCGGTGGGCGCGGTGGTGCTGCTGCTGCCGTCGGTCCGGGCCGGCACGGTCAGCGTTGACCGTCCGGACGCATCGGAGCTGCTGGAGCCCGGGAACGCCCGCGCCGTCGTCGGGCGGGCCGCCTGGGTCGTCGCCGAGAACCGCAAGCCGGGGACCACCGACTGGCACATCACCGGCCCCATCAACAACAACAACATCGAGGGCTACGCCGACACGACGAGCGCCGTCCAGGGCCAGCGGGTCCGCCTCTACGTGTCCACCGACGCTCCCACCTATCGCGTGGAGGCCTACCGGATCGGCTGGTACGGGGGCGCCCAGGCGCGGCTGGTGTGGCGGTCGCAGACCCTGCCCGGCGTGCGACAGGCCCCGGCCCAGGTGGCGTACCAGACGAACATGGTCGAGGCGCCCTGGTCGCCCTCGCTCACCGTCACGCCTGACCGCTCCTGGCCCCCGGGGAACTACCTCCTCAAGCTGGTGGGGAGCAACGGTTTCGCCCAGTACGTCCCGCTGACCGTCCGCGACGACAGCAGCAAGGCGGCGTTGGTGGTCCTGAACGCGGTGACGACCTGGCAGGCGTACAACCGCTGGGGAGGCCACAGCCTGTACGAGGGGTTCGACGGCTACGGCGGCTTCTCCGGAGCGGGACGGGCGGTGGTGGTGTCGTTCGACCGGCCCTACGAGAACGACTCCGGAGCGGGTGACTACCTGGGCAACGAGGTGCCCATGGTGTCGTTCCTCGAGAAGGAGGGGTTCGACGTCACCTACTGGACCGACGTCGACCTGCACCACCGGGGCGACCGCCTCAACGACCACCGGGCCCTGTTGACCCTGGGGCACGACGAGTACTGGACGCTGGAGATGCGCGACGCCGTGGAGCGGGCGCGCGACCGCGGTCTGAACGTGGCCTTCTTCGGCGCCAACGCCGTCTACCGGGCCATCCGTCTGGAGCCGTCCAGCCTGGGCCCATCCCGCCGCCAGGTGAACTACCGCAGCACCCGCGACCCGCTGTACGGGATCGACAACAGCCGGGTGACGGTGAGCTGGCGCGAGCCGCCCCTCAACCGGCCCGAGAGCACGCTCGTGGGCAACTACTACGAGTGCAACCCGGTCGAGGCGGACATGGTCATCACCGATCCGTCGGCGTGGGTCTTCGCCGGCACGAATGTGGTCGCCGGCGAGCGCATCCCGAGGCTGATCGGCCCCGAGTACGACCGCTACAACCCAGCGGCGCCGCAGCCGCCCGGCCCCGTGCGGGTGCTGGCCCACTCGCCCCTGCGCTGCGGTGGTAAGGCGAGCTTCTCGGACATGACGTACTACAGCACCCCGAGCGGCGCGGGAGTGTTCGCCACCGGCACGAACTGGTGGATCAGCCGCCTCGGACCGCCGTGCCCGCCTCCGGACATCTGCCACGACGAACGGGTCGTCCGCGTCACTCGCAACGTGGTGGAGGCCTTCGCCGCCGGGCCGGCCGGGCTCGAGCACCCGTCGGCGAGCAGCTCCGATGCGCGGGCGCCGAACGGAGGACTGCCGCCGGCGATGACCACGACGCTGCCGCCGCCTCGCGCCGCGTCGACCACGACGACCGTCCCCCGGCGCACGACGACCACCCGGCGGCCGGTGACGGTGACCACCACCACGACGACCGTCCCAATGGACGCGTCGCCGTTCGGTCCGCCGGTGACGTTCCCGTGGCCGTGATGGCCTGCCCCGGGCGGGGATCGTGATCGGCTGAGGCCGTGGACGTCGACGAGGCACGTCGGTTCCTCCGCGACAACCACCGAGCGGTGCTGGCCACGTTCCGGTTGGACGGCCGGCCCCAGCTGTCGCCGGTGACGGTGGGCGTCGACGGCGCCGGGCGGGCGGTGATCAGCAGCCGGGAGACGGCCTACAAGGTGCGCAACCTGCGGCGCGACCCGCGCGCGTCGCTGTGCGTGATCAACGACGCGTTCTTCGGCCCGTGGGCCCAGGTCGACGGCATCGCCACGATCGTCAGCCTGCCCGAGGCCATGGAGCCCCTCGTCGACTACTACCGGTCGATCTCCGGAGAGCACCCCGACTGGGACGACTACCGCCGGGCCATGGAGCAGCAACGGCGCGTCATCGTCCGCATCG
>DATACM010000003.1:0-14335 GCA_036259055.1 Acidimicrobiales bacterium
GCCGTGGTGTCCGAGTCGCAGGCCCATGCCGCCGAGGTGGTCGACTCGGTCGAGCGCTGGGTGTGGAGCCGCCCCGACGTGGAGGTCTCACACTTCGAGCGCCAGTGGTCGACGTTCGAGGACGGCCACGATGCCTTCTAACCGGCGGTACTCCCGGCTCGACCGGGTGAACGAGGCGCTCCGGGAGGTCGTGGCCGACGAGCTGGAGCTGGTCGACGACGACCGCCTGGAGCTGGTCACCGTCACCGGCGCCCGGGTCGACCCCGACCTGCGTCACGCCGTGGTCTGGTACTCGGCGATGTCGGCGCCGGCCAGCGACGAGGACGTGGAGGCTGCCCTCGGGCGGCACCGGGTGCGCTTCCAGGCGGCGGTGGCCCGCCAGCTGCGGCTGAAGCGGACCCCCGAGCTGGCCTTCAAGCCGGACCCCGCTATAGCCCTGGGGACTAGAGTGGAGGAGATCATCCGACGTCTCGATCGAGGCGCGGGTGAGCCAGCAAGCGACGTCCAGACCGGCGCGGCGCGAGAGGACCCCGAATGAGCGAGCCCGGCTCAAAGACCACCGGGAGCGAGCACCGAAGCGACGCGGAAGACCGCAGCTCTCAGGTAGGTCGAGCCGCCCTCGACCGGGCGGCCGGGGCGATCGCCTCGGCCGGGTCGCTGGCCCTGGCCTGCCACCAGTCGCCCGACGGCGACGCCCTGGGGTCCATGCTCGCCCTCCGGCGGCTCGCCGTCGCCGCCGGCAAGCGGGCGGTGGCGTCGTGGCCCGAGCCGTTCTCGGCCGGTCCCCACTACTCCTTCCTGCCCGGGCTCGACCAGGTCACCGAGCCAGCCGGCTTCCCGGCCGCCCCCGAGGTCATGGTCACGTTCGACTGCGGCTCGCTGGAGCGGCTGGGCGAGCTGGCCGAGCCGGCCCGGGCCGCCGGCACCCTGGTCGTCGTCGACCACCACGCCACCAACGACGGCTTCGGCACCATCGACCTCATCGACCCCGGCGCCGCCGCCTCGGCGGTGATCGTCCGCCGCCTCCTCGACCGCCTCGGTTGGCCGCTCGACCGTGAGGCGGCCATCTGCCTGTATACCGGCCTGGTGTGCGACACCGGCCGCTTCCAGTACGACAACACCACGCCCGAGGTGTTCGAGATGGCGGCCGACCTCGCCCGCTACGGCATCCCCGTCGGCGCCATCAGCCGCCAGCTGTTCGAGGAGCACCGCCTCGCCTACCTGCAGCTGGTCGCCGACGCTCTCCAGCGGGTCGAGCTCGACGCCGACAAGCGGTTCGTCGCCACGTGGGTCACGGCCGACGATCTCGCTCGCAACGGCGTGGAGCTGGACGAGACCGAGGGCCTCATCGACATCGTGCGCCGCACGTCGGAGGCCGACGTCAGCTGCGTGCTCAAGGAGACGCCCGACGGCACCCGGGTGTCGCTGCGGGCGGTCTCCGACGTCGACGTGGGCGCCATCGCCACCTCCTTCGGCGGCGGGGGGCACAAGGCGGCGGCCGGGTTCAACTCCGACCGGCCGGTCAGCGAGGTGCTCGACGCCATTCGGGCCGCCCTCCCCGCCGACCGCTGAGCTCGGCCGAGCCGCAGGTGGCCCGGCGCTCCCAGCCGGCGGTGTGGCACGGCTTGGTCGCGATCGACAAGCCGGCCGGGATCACTTCCCATGACGTCGTCGCCCGCTGCCGGCGGGTCTTCGGGCAGCGCCAGGTGGGCCACGGCGGGACGCTCGACCCCGGCGCCACCGGCGTGCTGCTGGTCGGCCTCGGAGGCGCCACCCGCCTGCTGCGCTTCCTCGGCGAGCTGCCCAAGTCCTACGAGGGGGAGCTGGTGCTGGGGATCGAGACGAGCACGCTCGACGCCGACGGCGAGGTGGTGGCCACCCACGACATGACGGGCGTCACCCTCGACGACGTGCGGGCCGCCGCCCGCCGGTTCGTCGGCCCGATCGAGCAGGTGCCGCCCATGGTGTCGGCGGTGAAGGTGGGCGGGCGGCGGCTCCACGAGCTCGCCCGCTCCGGTCTGCACGTCGAGCGGGCTGGCCGCCCGGTGGTCGTCCACCGCCTCGACGTGGCTCCCGGCGAGGGGCCCGGGGTCTTCCGCCTGTCCCTCGACTGCTCGTCGGGGACCTATGTCCGCTCGCTGGCCGCCGACCTGGGCGGCGCACTGGGCGGGGGCGCCCACCTCCGACGCCTGCGACGGACCGCCGTCGGCCCGTTCGCGGTGGCCGACGCCCGTCCCCTCGACGAGGTGGGCCCCGACGACGTGCTGCCCCCCGTCCGGGCGGTGGCCCACCTGGCTCGGGTGGCCGTGCCCGAGCCGACGGCGCGCGTCGTCCGCCACGGTGCCGTCCTCCGGCCCGAGGACACCGGCATGGAGGGGGAGGGGCCGTGGGCGGTCGTCGACGGCGACGGCGCCCTGCTGGCCGTCTACGAACGGCGGCCCGACGGCACCGCCAAGCCCTCGGTCGTCCTCCCGCCACAGTAGGGTCGGCCCGCGATGGAGGTGCTGGCCGACCCCGCCCAGGTCCCGGGTGCGGGAAGCGGCACGGCGGTCACCATCGGCGCCTACGACGGCGTCCACCGCGGCCATCAGGCGGTCCTGGCCGAGCTCCGGCGGCTGGCCGACGAGCGCGGGCTGCTCACCGCGGTCGTCACGTTCGACCGCCATCCGGCGGCCGTCGTCCGCCCCGAGTCGGCTCCCAAGCTGCTCACCGACCTCGACCAGAAGCTGGAGGTGCTGGCCGCCACCGGGCACGTCGACTACGCCGTCGTGCTGACCTTCGACGAGCGGCGGGCGGCCCAAGAGGCGCCCGCCTTCGTCGACGAACTGCTCGGCGGGCTGCTCCAGGCCCGCCTCGTGGTGGTCGGCGAGGACTTCCACTTCGGGCGGGGCCGGCGGGGGACGGTGGACCTCCTGCGGACGATGGGCGCCGCCCTCGGCTTCGACGTGGTGGGGTTGCCGCTCATCGGGGTCGCGGGCGTCGAGGGGCCGGTCTCGTCGACGGCTGTCCGCCGCCGCCTGGCCGGGGGGGACGTGGCCGGGGCCGCCGCCCTGCTCGGCCGGCCCTACGAGCTGCGGGGCGTCGTCGAGCCCGGGGACGCCCGGGGCGCCCGCCTGCTGGGGTTCCCCACCGCCAACGTCGCCGTCGCCCCCGAGATCCTGCTCCCGGCCGACGGGATCTACGCCGGGTGGTACGAGCGTCCCGGCGGACAGGTGCACCCGGCGGCGATCTCGGTCGGGCGCCGGCCCACGTTCTACGAGGGTGCTCCGTCGTCGCTGGTGGAGGCCTACCTCTTGGACTTCGACGGCGACCTCTACGGAGAGGCGGCCCGGGTGCGTTTCGTCGACCGCCTGCGGGGCGAGGAGCGGTTCGAGTCGGTCGAGGCCCTGGTGGCGCAGATGGAACTGGACGTGGACGCCGCCCGCCAGGTGCTGGCCGTCCCGCCGACGGGGTAGGCGCGCCTACGCCGAGCTGGCGGCCCGAGGCACCGCGTCGCCCGCCCGGGTCGCCTCCACCGGCACCTCGCCGGGCACCCGCGGCACCTCCACGTCGACGGTGACGGTGCCGTGCCGGCTCTCCCACAGCACGACGTTCACCACCGACGCGTAGACGACCAGGCGCCCGAAGAAAAGGAGCCAGGCGAGGACCGCGAAGACGACACCGAGGGACCCGTAGATGGCGGAGGACGACGCCACCGCCTTGGGCACCCAGATCGAGCCCACCACCTTGAGGACCTCGAGGCCCACCGCGCCCAGCACGGCCCCGGGAAGGAGCGCCTTCCATCCCACCTCGCGGTTGGGCAGCACCTTCATCGTCCACAGCCACAGGCCCACGCCGACGGCCAGGCCGACGACGATGCTGAGCGGGGCGAGGACGGGCACGAAACCGATCGCCGCGGTGGCGGCGAAGGAGGCGAGGAACAGGACGGCGGCGCCGGCCAGCCAGCCCAGGCCGGTGAGCTTGTCCCGCAGGCCCCGGCCCTTCACCTGCCAGACGGTGTCCAGACCGTGCTGGATGGCCGCCACCAGGCCCAGGCCCGACCAGAGGAGACCGGCCAAGCCGACGACCGATGCCACCTTCCGGCTCTGCTCGGCCCGGCCGATGGCGTCGGTCACGATGGTCGCCGCCTCGCCGGTGAGCCCCAGGCGGTCCACGACGTCGGACGCCAGGTCGACGGACTGGTGGGAGAAGAACCCGAGGATGGCGATGCCCACGAGGAGCAGCGGGAACAGCGAGATGAACCCGGCGAGGGTGATGGCGGCGGCCAACTGGTTGCCGCTCAGCTCGCTGTAGCGCTCCTGGACGCGAAGGATCGTGCCCAGCCAGGCGTAGCGCCGGCCGAGCGCCTGCAGCTTCTCCTTCACGAGCGTCCCGTACCCAGCTGGGGCGGCTGGGTCACTTACGCTGGAACCGTGCCGGCGTCGCTGCAGCTCGACGAGATCGATCCCCGGCGGCTGCCCGGGCACATAGCGGTCGTGATGGACGGCAACGGGCGTTGGGCGCGCAAGCGGGGGCTGGCCCGCACCGACGGTCACGCCGCCGGCGAGGAGGCCCTCTTCGACACCGTCGAGGGGGCCCTCGAGCTCGGCATCCGCTGGCTCACCGTCTACGCCTTCTCCACCGAGAACTGGAAGCGCCCGGTCGACGAGGTCCGCTTCCTCATGAACTACAACGAGTCGCTGCTGGTGCGCCGGCGCGACGAGCTCAATGAGCGGGACGTCCGCATCCGCTTCGTCGGCCGGCGCGACTGGCGGGTCCCCCGGCGGCTGGTCCGGCGCATGGACGAGGCCCTGGAGCTCACCGCCCGGAACCGCACGATGACGCTCACCATCGCCTTCAACTACGGCGGGCGGGCGGAGATCGTCGACGCCGTGCGGGCCCTCGTGGCCGAAGGCGTCCCCGCCGGCCGCATCGACGAGCGCGCCATCCGGGCCCACCTCTACGACCCCGAGATGCCCGACCCCGAGCTGGTCGTGCGCACCTCCGGCGAGTACCGGATCTCCAACTTCCTCCTCTGGGAGCTGGCCTACAGCGAGCTGGTGTTCACGGAGGTGCTGTGGCCCGACTTCCGGCGCGAGCACCTCTTCGAGGCGGTGCGCGAGTACCAGCGCCGCGACCGCCGCTTCGGCGGCGTCGACGAGGGGTAGCGCCGTGGGCCTGTACCGGGAAGAGGCGGTGGTGCTGCGCACCCTGCGGCTGGGCGACTCCGACCGGATCGTCACGTTCCTCACCAGGGGGCGGGGGAAGGTGCGGGCGGTGGCCAAGGGGGTGCGCAAGACCAAGAGCCGCTTCGGCGGGCGCCTCGAGCCGCTGGGCCACGTGGCCCTCCTGCTGTACGAGGGCCGTGAGCTCGACGTGGTGACCCAGGCCGAGTCCCTCGAGCACTTCCGCCTGGTGCGCGACGACCTCGACCGCCTGGCCAAGGCCCACGTGGTGCTCGAGGTGACCGACCACGTCGCCCAGGAGCGCCAGGCCAACCCCCGCCTGTACCAGATGCTGGTCGGGGCCCTGCGGGCCCTCGCCGCCCACGACTCGCCGCTGCTGGTGCCCGCCTACATCCTCAAGGTGCTGGCGTCCGAAGGCGCCCAACCGGTGATCGACAGCTGCGCCGGCTGCGGCGCCGGCGGCCCGGCGACGGGGTTCGACCTGATCCAGGGCGGGGTGCTGTGTGCCGACTGCGCCCGCCGGGCGTCGGCCGCGCCGGTCTCCCCCGAGGCGCTCGACCTCGTCCGCCGGGTGCTCACCGGGGACCTGGTCGGCGCCCTCAACTGCGCCGCCGGCGCCGCCACCGTCGAGGTCGACCGGCTGGCCACCCGGTCCTTCGAGCACCACGTCGAGCGCCGCCTGCGCTCGGCCACGGTCTTGGACCGTTCATAGGACGTCTCAGTACAGGCGCTGGGGCTCGAAGCGGAACACCTGGGGGTCGCGGGCGTCGACGGTCGCCTTCACCCACGACACGAACGGGTGCCCCCAGGTCTCCAGCCGCACCAGGTTGGGGATGGGAGCCCCGCTGCGCTCGAGAAGGGGACGGTCGAGGCGGTAGCGGTGGGTGTCGCCGTGGACCAGGGCGACCGGCTTGGCGAACCGCCGTGTCTCCGCGCGCAGGGCGTCGAGGAAGGCGTCGAAGCCGTCGAGCCGCTGGCCGGCCCGGTCGGCGGGCGACATCACCTCGAAGCCGGGGTTGGCCTGGATGACGAGCATGACGCCGGCGGCCCGCTCGCGAAGCGCCAGCTCGAAGGAGTCGTGCATCCACGCCCGGGCGGCGGCGTCGCGGGCCTCGTGCTCGGCGTTGGCGGCGGCGCGTTGGGCGGGCGTGCGGACGTCGCCGGGGTCGGTCACCTTGCCGTTGTTGCTCCCGACCACGTGGAGCCCCACGAACACCACGCCGCCGGCCCGCCACCGGGTGTGCTCGGGGTAGTCGGCGCTCTGGCGCTCGAGCGGCATCGTCCGCTGCCCGAGGCTGCGGTCGCCGGCGCACAGCACCCGGCGCACGCGGGCCAGGCGCTCCAGGGGGTCTGTTCCCAGGCAGTCGGTCCACTCGTTGTCGCCGGGGACGTAGACGAGGGGGGCGGCCAGGCTGTTGAAGCGGGCGAGCGCCTCGGCGTACACGCGGTCGGTGCACGGCCCCGCCCCTTTGAGGTCACCGTCGAAGACGGAGAAGGCGAGGTCGGCGGCGTTCATCTCGGCGATCATCGTCCTCACCTTGGCCTCGGCCTCGGCGGTGTAGGGCGTGTCGCCCCACAGCCCGAAGGTGACCGGCGGCGCGGGCGCCTCCGTCGGCGCCGGAGGGGTGGTCGGCGGGGCCGCCGCCGGCTCGCCCTCCCCGTCCGGCGAGCAGGCGAGGGCGGCAACCAGCGTGAGGGCCACGATCAGGAGGCGCGACCGGCCGCCGGTACTCTGGGCCTGCCGCGCCGACGACATGGAAGGAAGCATGACAGCGCCAGCGGGGCAGGGGCCCCGCTTTGGCGAGCTTGGGACCGAAGAACCGCCGGGCATGTCCGATTCTTGACGCAAGAGCGCGAGGTCCCAAGATCTCGGGAACATGCCCGGCAGTTCTAAGGTCCCAAGGGGCGGGGTTGGGGCCCCGCCCGGGGAGGAAACATTGCCGGATCTCACGGAGCAGGTCGTCAACCTGTGCAAGCGGCGGGGGTTCGTGTTCCCGTCCAGCGAGATCTACGGCGGGTTCCGGTCGACCTACGACTACGGGCCGCTGGGCGTGCTGCTCAAGCGCAACGTGATGGACGCCTGGTGGCGGGCCATGGTGCAGGAGCGGGACGACATCGTCGGCCTCGACGCCGCCATCCTGATGGCTCCGCGGGTGTGGGAGGCGTCGGGCCACCTCGCCACCTTCTCCGACCCGCTGGTCGATTGCCGCAACTGCAAGGAGCGCTGGCGGGGCGACCAGATCGGCGACACCTGTCCCAACTGCGGATCGCCCGACCTCACCGAGGCCCGTCCCTTCCACCTCATGTTCAAGACCCACGTGGGCCCCGTGGAGGACGAGGGCTCGGTCGCCTACCTGCGTCCAGAGACCGCCCAGGGCATCTTCGTCAACTTCGCCAACGTGCTGCAGACGAGCAGGAAGAAGCCGCCATTCGGGATCGCCCAGCAGGGCAAATCGTTCCGCAACGAGATCACGCCGGGCAACTTCATCTTCCGCACCCGCGAGTTCGAGCAGATGGAGATGGAGTTCTTCGTGCCGCCGGCCGACGGCCCACGGTGGTTCGACTACTGGTGCGCCGAGCGCCTGCGCTGGTACACCGACCTGGGCATCCCCGCCGACCGGCTACGCCTGCGGGCCCACGAGCCCGAGGAGCTCTCTCACTACTCGGTGGCCACCTCGGACGTCGAGTTCCTCTACCCCTGGGGCTGGGGCGAGCTGGAAGGCATCGCCAACCGCACCGACTACGACCTGCGTCGGCACGCCGAGTTCTCGGGTGAGCGGCTGGAGTACTTCGACCAGGCCTCGGGTGAGCGGTACGTGCCCCACGTGATCGAGCCCGCCGCCGGGGTGGGACGGTCGATGATGGCGTTCCTGCTGGCCGCCTACGACGAGGACGAGATCGGCGGCGAGCGCCGCACCGTGCTGCGCCTCCACCACCGGCTGGCGCCGATCAAGGTCGCCGTCCTCCCGCTGTCGCGGAACGAGCGGCTGGTACCCACGGCACGGGAGGTGCTCAAGCTCCTGCAGCCCCGCTTCATGTGCGACTACGACGAGACGCAGTCGATCGGCCGTCGCTACCGCCGCCAGGACGAGGCGGGCACGCCGTGCTGCGTCACCGTGGACTTCGAGAGCCTCGACGACCGGGCCGTCACCGTGCGCGACCGCGACACGCTGGCCCAGGAGCGGGTCGCGATCGACGAGCTGGTCGACCACCTCGCCGAGCGCCTGGCCTGAGCGGTCGTCCCGGCGACCGCAGTAGCGCCGGAACCGCCGGTACCCTGCCTGCGAGGACAGGGTGAGGGCTCGAGGCGACAGATCATCATTTCGGCCCCCGGCCCCCCTGGTCGGTGTGCTCGCTGCGGTTGTCCTGGCCGCCGGCCTCGCCTCGGCCACCCTGCGGGCCACGTCGGACGGCGAGCGGGCGGCGACCGCGCCGGCTCCGCAGCCCCCCGTCACGGCGCCGGTCGCTCCCACCACCACCGCCACCACCCGGCCGCTCCCGCCCGAGCCCGCCTTCATCGCCGAGATCCGGGCGGCGGTGGCCCGGCTGCGGGGCCTCGAGTGGAAGGCGCCACTGGCCGTGGAGGTGGTGTCGAGGAGCGAGCTGGTCCGCCGGGCGCGCGCCGCCAACGAGCGGGACCGGCGCCCCGACCGCCTGGCCGGCGACGGCGACACCTACCGGCTGCTCAAGGCCATCCCGCGCGGGCTCGACTACGTCAAGGCCCTGGACGACCTGATCTCGGGGCTGATCCTCGGCTTCTACGACCCCAAGACCAAGGAGCTGGTCGTACGGGACAGCGGGGGGGAGGTCGACGCCCAGACCAAGGTCACCGTCGCCCACGAGCTGGACCATGCCCTGACCGACCAGCACTTCGACTTCGGCACCAAGACCGACGCCCTCGACCAGGCCGACCGCCAGGAGGAGGTGGAGGCGTACGTCGCCCTGATCGAAGGCGACGCCAAGCTGCTGGAGCAGCGCTACGCCGAGGAGTACCTGACCGAGGAGGAGCAGGTCGCCTACGTCCTCGGAGGCCTGGCCGGCAGCGAGGAGGACGTCTCGCCCATCCTGCGACTGCCCCCCTTCATGCTGGGCGAGCTGTACTTCCCCTACACGGTCGGGCTCGACTTCGCCGAGGACCAGGCGGAAGAAGGCGACTTCGCCGCCTTGAACGAGACCTTCCGGCGGCCTCCCGTCTCCACCGAGCAGATCATCCATCCCGAGCGGTACGAGTCGGGCCAGGGGTGGAGGCCTCCGCCGCTGCCCGATCTGGCCGCCGCCACGTCCTGCCAGGCGGTGCGCCGGGGCACGCTGGGGGAGTCGACGATGGGCCTGGTGCTCGACACCTACCTCGACGAGGCCGGCTCCAAGGCAGCGGCCAACGGCTGGAACGGCGACACCTTCCAGACCGTCCGCTGCGGGCGCGCCCTCGGAATGGTCGAGCGCTGGGAGGCGGACACCCCCGCCGACGCCGCCCGCCTGGCCCAGGCGCTCTCCCGGTGGGCGGCGGCCTGGGCGGGCTCGGGCGTGAGCGGCGGTCGCTTCTCGGGGCGGGGAGGCGCGGGCCGCATCCTGCACCAGGGCACCCGGGTCGACCTGGTGCTGGCCGACGACGCTGCCACCGCGGGGCGCCTGGCGGCTGTCACCTAGCGGCGGCGTAAAACACCGCTCTCGAACCGGCGGTGATGTCCTTCGCCGGGACGCCACAAGTCACCGCCGGTTCGGGAGAGCAGGCCCCCGAGTAACCTCAACGGCTCGACTCGGGTCTGGCCATACTGTCGGAGCCCGACGCGTGCCAGGAGAGCCTCCCGTGACCTACGTCTACTCCTTCGACCACCGGCACCCCCAGCCGCCGATGAGCCTCAAGGACCTGCTCGGGGGCAAGGGCGCCAACCTGGCCGAGATGACGTCGGTGCTCGAGCTGCCCGTCCCTCCGGGGTTCACCATCACCACCGACGCCTGCCGCGCCTACATGGAGCAGGGCTGGCCCGAGGGCCTCTCCGAGGAGATCGCGACCCACCGGGAGCTGCTCGAGAAGACGATGGGCAAGCCGCTCGGCGATCCCGTCGACCCGCTCCTCGTCAGCGTGCGGTCGGGGGCCAAGTTCTCGATGCCCGGGATGATGGACACCGTCCTCAACCTGGGGCTCAACGACGAGTCGGTGCTGGCGCTCGGCCGCCAGACCAACGACGAGCGCTTCGCCTTCGACAGCTATCGGCGGCTGGTGCAGATGTACGGCCGGATCGTGCTGGGGCTGCCGGGGGAGACCTTCGACGAGCTGTTCGAGGCGGCCAAGAAGCGGGCGGGCACGGAGCACGACGGCGAGATCCCGGCCGAGCTGCTCCGGGAGCTCGTCGGCGAGTACAAGGCGGTGGTCCAGGAGGCCACCGGGCGGCCCTTCCCCCAGGACCCCGACGAGCAGCTGCGGGGCGCGGTCGAGGCCGTCTTCCGCTCGTGGAACGGGGCTCGGGCCATCGCCTACCGGACCCGCGAGCGCATCTCCCACGAGCTGGGCACGGCGGTGAACGTGCAGGCGATGGTGTTCGGCAACCGGGGCGAGAACTCGGGCACCGGGGTGGGCTTCACCCGCGACCCCGCCACCGGGGCACAGGGCGCGTACGGCGACTTCCTCGTGAACGCCCAGGGTGAGGACGTGGTGGCGGGCATCCGCAACCCGCTCAAGCTGGCCGAGATGCAGTCGCGGTTCCCCGAGATCTACGAGGAGCTGCTCGAGATCTTCGAGCGCCTCGAGCGGCACTACCGCGACATGTGCGACACCGAGTTCACCATCGAGCAGGGCAAGCTCTGGATGCTGCAGACCCGGGTCGGGAAGCGCACCGGCGTGGCCGCCCTCAAGATGGCGGTCGACATGACCCAGGACCCGGTCATCCGGCTCACCCGGGCCGAAGCGGTGCGGCGCATCAACGCCGACCATCTCGAGCAGGTCCTGCACCCCCAGTTCGCCCCCACTGACGCCCCCGTGCTGGCCGTCGGCCTGGCCGCCTCGCCGGGCGCCGCCGTCGGCAGGGCCTACTTCACCGCCGACGACGCCGCCGCCGGCGCCGAGCGGGGCGAACGGGTGATCCTCGTCCGCAGCGAGACGTCGCCCGAGGACGTCCACGGCATGATGGCGGCCGAGGGGATCCTCACGTGCCGGGGCGGGCTGGTCAGCCACGCCGCCGTCGTGGCCCGCGGGTGGGGCAAGCCGGCGGTCGTCGGCGCCGAGGCGGTCGCCATCGCCGGCAAGAGCTTCACCGCCCGGGACACCACCGTGCACGAGGGCGAGGTCATCTCCGTCGACGGCACGACCGGGCGGGTCATGCTCGGCGAGGTGCCCGTCTCCATGGCCGAGCCGCCGCCCGAGTTCTCGACCGTGCTGGGCTGGGCGGACGAGATCAGGGCCGGGGAGATGGCGGTGCGGGCCAACGCCGACACCGGCCCCGACGCTGCCAACGCCCGCCGGTTCGGCGCCGAGGGGATCGGCCTCTGCCGCACCGAGCACATGTTCCTGGGCGACCGCCTGCCCGTGGTGCGGCGCATGATCCTCGCCGACACCGACGAGGAAGAGGCCGCTGCGCTGGAGGAGCTGCGCCGGGCCCAGAGAGCCGACTTCGTGGAGATCCTCGAGGCCATGGACGGGCTCCCCGTCACCGTCCGCCTGCTCGACCCGCCCCTGCACGAGTTCCTCCCGTCCACCGAGGAGCTGGCCGTGAAGGAGGCCACCACCGGTCTCTCCGAGGACGAGAAGGAGGTCTACCGGGCGGCCCTGGCATGGCGGGAGTTCAACCCCATGTTGGGCACCCGCGGGGTGCGCCTGGGCGTCATCAAGCCCGGGCTCTATGCCATGCAGGTGCGGGCCCTGATGGAGGCGGCGGCCGAGCGGGTAGCGGCCGGCGGCCGCCCGGTCGTCGAGATCATGGTCCCCCTCACCGTCAGCCGGGAGGAGCTGGCCCTGGCCCGGAGCTGGGTCGAGGAGGCGGTGGCCGACGCCACCGCCGGCGTCGACCAGCCCGTCGAGGTCACCATCGGCACCATGGTGGAGACGCCCCGGGCCGCCCTGCGGGCCGACGAGCTGGCCGAGGTGGCCGACTTCTTCTCCTTCGGCACCAACGACCTCACCCAGATGACGTTCGGGTTCAGCCGAGACGACGTCGAGGGCCGGCTCATGTCGACCTATCTCGAGCAGGGCCTGCTCAAGCGCAACCCCTTCGAGACCATCGACCCCGGCGGGGTGGGGGAACTCGTGATCGAGGCCTGCTGGCGGGGCCGTGAGACCAACCCGGGGATCAAGCTGGGCGTCTGCGGCGAGCACGGCGGCGACCCCGACTCGATCGCCGTCTTCCGCCAGGCGGGGCTGCACTACGTGTCGTGCTCGCCCTTCCGCATCCCGATCGCCCGTCTGGCCGCCGCCCAGGCGGTCCTGGCCTCGCGCTGACGCCCTCGGGTCGCCGCCTGCGGCGGCGTGGGCGGCCGCCGGCGATCTTCCCTTCTCGCTCCGGTAGCTTCGCCTCGTGTTCGACGTCGCCACCGCCGCGGTCGAAGGGGCGCTGGCGGGGGGCGCCCGCTACGCCGACGCCCGGGTCGTGGGGGGGCGGACGGAGGGGCTCCAGGCCCGAAACGGCGTGCTCGAGGGCCTGCACCGGTCGGAGTCGGCGGGTGTGGGCGTCCGGGCCCTGATCGGGTCGTCGTGGGGGTTCTTCGCCACCTCCGACCTGGGCGACGCCGCCGTCCGCCGGGCGGGCGAGGAGGCGGCGGTCATCGCCCGGGCGTCGGACCGGGTGCCGGGGCCGGCCCTCGAGCTGGCCGACGTGGCCGTCGTCGCCGACCACTGGGACTCGGGCTGGGAGGAGCACCCCGGCGACGTCACCCTTGCCGAGAAGGGCGACCTGGTCGTGGGCGCCACTGCCACCATGGCCGCGGTGGCAGGGATCTCGGTGGCCGAGGCCACCCTCTCGTTCTGGGACACCGAGAAGTGGTTCGTCTCGAGCCAGGGCCACCGCGTCTCCCAGCACATCGTCGAGTCGGGGTCGACCATGAGCGCCACCGCGGTGGGCGAGCACGAGACCCAGCGGCGCTCCTGGGGCGGCATCGGCGGGCACTGGGGCACCCGGGGGTACGAGCTGGTGCGGGCGACCGACCTGCCCGGAAACGCCCCCCGGGTGGCCGACGAGGCGGTGGCCCTGCTGTCGGCGCCCCAATGCCCCGCCGGGGTGACCGACGTGGTCCTCGGCCCGGAGCAGCTGGGGTTGCAGATCCACGAGTCGGTGGGCCACGCCATCGAGCTCGATCGCATCCTGGGTTGGGAGGCGGCCTTCGCCGGGACGTCGTTCCTCGACCTCTCCCGGCTCGGGAGCCTCCGCTACGGGTCGGAGCTCATGAACGTCACCGCCGACGCCACCCTGCCCGGCGCGCTGGGCACCTTCGGCTACGACGACGAGGGGACGCCCGCCGGCCGGGTCGACATCGTGCGGGACGGCATCTGGGTGGGCGTGCTGTCGGGGCGGGACTCGGCGGCTCTCGCCGGCCTGCCTCCGGGCGGGATGGTGCGGGCCGACGGCTGGGCCCGGCTGCCGATCGTGCGCATGACCAACGTCGGGCTGCTGCCCGGCGAGTCCTCCCTGGAGGAGATGGTGGCGGCGACCGCCGACGGCATCTACATGGAGACGAACCGGTCCTGGTCGATCGACGACAAGCGTCTCAACTTCCAGTTCGGTTGCGAGGTGGGCCGGGAGATCAAGGACGGGAAGCTCGGCCGCCTCCTCCGCAACCCCACCTACACGGGGACGACGCCGCAGTTCTGGGCCTCCCTGGACATGGTGGGCGGGCCGGCCGAGTGGATCTTCTGGGGGACGCCCAACTGCGGCAAGGGCCAGCCCTCGCAGTGGGGCCACACCGGCCACCCCACCGTCCCCGCCCGGTTCCGGGGCGTGCAGGTGGGGGTACCGGGATGACCACCCGCCGGCGGTGACGTCGCTCTCCGAGGTGTGCGAGCGGGTGCTCGAGCTGGTGGGGGACCGGGCCGAGGCCGAGGTGACCGCCACCGCCGGCCGTTCGGCGCTCACCCGCTTCGCCAACTCGGCCATCCACCAGGCGGAGGCGCACGACGAGGTGGTCGTCGGCGACGTTCTGGTGGATGGCCGAGGCCGAGGTGACCGCCACCAGCTCGAGCACCC
>DATACM010000004.1:0-5913 GCA_036259055.1 Acidimicrobiales bacterium
TGTGACGCGCCCCCCTGCAGCGCCATTCTCTGAGGAGAGGTCGCCCCGTGTCCGTGAGTGCCGTCATCCCATTTCCGACGCTCGCCCCCGCCGGTGGTACAACTCGCGTCCTGTTGTCGGCAAGTGGAAGTGGTTGGCACCCGCCTGCTGCGGAGCTCATGGAGCTGGTGCGGCGTGCGCAGGAGGAAGACGACGCCGCCGCCTGGGAGGCTCTGTACCGGGCCACGTACCCCGGTCTGCTCGCCTACGCCCGCCGGCGGCTCTGGGGCCGTACGGAGGCGGACGACGCCGTCAGCGAGACCTTCGCCCGGGCCTACCGCCGCATCGGCGACTTCGAGTGGACGGGGGGCGGCTTCGTCGCCTGGCTCTACGGCATCCTCCGCAACGTGGTGCTCGAGGCGCAGCGCAGCAACCGCCGGGTGAACCTCGCGATGGCGCCCGACCAGCGGGAGGAGGACGACTCCCTCGACGCGGTGATCCTCGACGAGGAGGCGGCCGCGGTGCGCACCGCGTTCGCATCGCTGAGCCCGTTCGACCAAGAGATCCTCGAGCTGCGGATCATCGGGGACCTCGCCGCCGACGAGGTCGCCGAGGTGATCGGGAAGCGACCCGGCGCCGTGCGCATGGCCCAGTCGCGCGCCCTGGCCCGGCTCCGGGCGGCGCTCGGACAGGTGGCGGCCGGTGGCTGACGACGACCGCCTCCTCGAGCTCCTCGGGCGGGCGCTCGCCCCGCCGCCCGTCGAGCCCCCGCCCGAGCGGGTCGCCGCCTTCCGCGCCCTGATCGCCCAAGGCCGACCCGAGGAGGCGTCCGAGCCCGAGGAGGCGGCATCTCCCGACGCGGCGGAGCCCCGCCACGGGGAGCTCCGCCCGCTCCCTCCCATCGTCGACCGGCGCCCCGCGCCCCCCTCGGTCCCCGAGCTGGCGCGCGGCCGGGCCCGGCGGGTGGGCTGGCTCGCCGCCGGGGCTTCGGTTGCCGCCGCCGCGGTGGTCATCGCCGTGCTGGCCGTGCCCAGCCTCTTCGCCGACCGCTCCCAGCCGGGGGCGTCGGTGGAGACGGCCCGGGCCGCGGTCGCCCGCCTGCGGACCGCCCTGGCCACCGGGGACCCCATCGCCGTGGCCGAGGCGGACGCCGAGCTGGTCCGGGTGGCCGGTCGTCTCCCGAGGGACGAGCAGGTGCAGGTCCACACCGAGGCGGTGTCCGCCCACGTGGAGGCCATCGAGTTCCTCCGGGAGACGCGGGGCCCGGCGGCGCCGCCGACCGGCCCGGCGGGCGGGCAGGTGGCGGCCCCTGGCACTCGTGCCGCGCCCGCTCCCCAACAGGCCCCGCCGACGTCGGCCGCCCCCGCCGCCGGCTCGGCGAGCAGGCCTCCTCCGCCCGCTCCGCCGGTGGCGACGACTGCCCCGCCGGCCCGTTCGGTGACGATCATCGTCGTGTCGCCCCAGCTCGACGGCAGCTTCGAGGTCGAGTTCGGGACGGCCGGTTTCACCCCCGAGCCGGGCCGCAAGCCGGGCACCTACGCCATCCGGTTCTCGTTCGACGACGGTCAGTCGCCGACGGTCTGGACGAAGTCGGACCCTTGGCGGTTCCCCCGCGAGCACGCCGTCACCTATCGGCAGGTGTGCGCCCGGGTGGTGGACTGGAACGGCGTGGAGGACCCGGCCAGCGGCGGCTGCCGCAACATCCTCTGAAGCGCCCCAGAGTCAACCGACCGCCAGCCGCACCAGCTCGGCGCCGTTGACCCATCCGCCGGCCACGTCGACGAGGGCGCCGTCGCGGTACTGGAGCACCCGGACGTTGGCGTTGCAGACGGCCGAGAGGATGAAGACCTGCTGGCGGTCGCAGGTGTAGGGGTGGCTCATGAACGCCGGGTGCGCGCGGCTTGCCCGCAGGGCGGCGACGACCGCCGCGGGGGAGAGCGGGCCCTGCACCTCGGTAAGGAGCTGGCGGAGGTCCACGATGACGGCGAACCCGGCCTGTGACAGGACCGACGGAGGCGTCCCCCCGGCGCCGTGGGCCCGGCGCTTGTCGAGGTACGTCGCCACGTCCGGGCTCGACCGGTCGGTGAACGAGAGGAAGCCGGAGGCGAAGTAGCTGCCCTCGGCCCCGCCGCCGGAGGCGTCGAACACCGCCTGGTCGGCGCACGCGCCCGGGAAGAAGAACCGGGCCTTGATGGCAAGCGCCTTGCGGGCCTGCATGATGCGGGCGCACGCCTGGGCCGGGAAGAGGGCGACGATCACCTCGGGATTGCCGCGGTTCACCGCGGTCAGCGACTGGGTGAAGTCGGCGGCATCGGCCTTCTCCGGCACGGCGGTGACGTCGCCCACGCCCTTCTTGGCCAGCACCCGCCGGGCCGCCTCCACCGCGGTCGAAAGGAGGCCGGGCAGGTCGATGTAGATCAGGCCGACCCGCCTGGGCTTGAGCGTGTCGATGGCGTACTGGGCCTGGCCGAGCAGGTCGGCGGCGACGCCTCCTGTGAGCATGTAGGCATTGGTGCGGGTGAGCTCGTCGCCGAGCGACGGCGATCCGCCGACGTAGGGGATCCCGGCGGCGTCCAGGACGGGGATGGACGCGGCCGCGCCCAGGTCCACGCCGCCGACCACCGCCACCGGGTTCTTCAGCCGGAGCTGGTTGGCGCACGCCTGGGACGACTCGGGGGTGCCGTCGGTGGCGCACGTCTCCAGCTTCAGCGGGCGCCCGCCTACGCCGTCGAGCTCACGGTTGACGTAACGCACCGCCGCCTCGGCGTCGGAGCGCACCTCGGGGAACGAGCCGACCGTGCCCCTCTCCTGGTTGATGAAGCCCACCACCACCGGCTCTCCGCCAGGCCCGTCGCCGTCGCCCCCACCGCCCGAGCAGGCGGCGGCCGCCACCGCGACGGCCAGGACGACGGCCAGCCAGGGGACGGACGGTCGGCGGCGCGAGGTCGGGCCCGGCATGCGTTCCTCGGCGAGAGAGGCCCGTCGATAGCCTCCGACGGGCCGAAGGGAGAGGACGATCAGACCCTACCTGGTGTTCCTCGTGCTGGGCCTGGGCACGGGTGCGGTCTACGCCGCCCTGGGCCTCGGCCTGGTGCTCGGCCACCGCGCGTCGGGCGTCGTCAACTTCGCCCACGGCGCCATGGCCGCCTACGCGACCTACGTCTTCGTCGAGCTGCGGTCGGCGGGTGACCTGGTGCTGCCGGTGGTCGGCCTGCCCGCCCGGTTCCACCTGGGGGACCGGCTGCCGTTCGCGGTCTGCCTGCTCGCCGCTCTGGCGGTGGCCGCCCTGCTCGGCGTCGCCGTCCACGCTCTCGTCTTCCGTCCCCTCCGGCGGGCGCCGGCGCTGACGAGGGTTGTCGCGTCGGTCGGGGTCCTGGTCGGCCTGCAGGCGGTGATCGTCCTCCGCTTCGGAACGGCCAACCGACCCGTCGCGCCCGTCCTGCCGGCCGAGCCCCTCACCGTGGCAGGGGCGTTGGTGCCGCGCGACCGGTTGCTCCTGGCCGCCGCCGCCATCGCCGCCGCCGCCGCCCTGTGGGCGCTCTACCGGTTCACCCGCTTCGGGGTGGCCAGCCGGGCGGTGGCCGATCACCCCCTGACCGCCGCCTCCCTGGGCGCGCCGGTCGAGCGGGTGGCGGCGGCCAACTGGGCGCTGGCCGGGCTCCTCGCCGGCTTCGGGGGCATCCTGGTGGCGCCCATCACTGCTCTCAACCCGACGACGTACACGCTGCTCGTCGTCCCCGCGCTGGCCGCCGCCCTCGTCGGCCGCCTGTCGTCGTTCGGGGTGACGACCGCCGCCGCCCTGGCGCTGGGGGTGGCCCAGTCCGAGCTCGTCCACCTCCAGGCCCGCTTCGACTGGGTGCCCCGGGTGGGCCTCCAGCAGGGGCTTCCGTTCGTGGTGATCGTCGTGGCCATGGCCCTCGCCGGGCGGAGGGTGCCCGACCGCTCGGAGCCGGCCGGGCCGCGCCTGCCCCTCGCCCGTCCCGCCCGCCGCATCGGCCCGCCCGCCGTCGTCGGGGTGACGGCGGCCGGGATCGGCCTGTTCGTCCTGCGCGGCGGCGATCGCCTGGGGCTGATCACGAGCCTCGTCGCCACCGCCGTCTGCCTGTCGCTGGTGCTCCTCACCGGCTGGGCCGGCCAGATCTCGCTGGCCCACATGGCCTTCGCCGGCGTGGCCGGGTTCGCCCTGACCAAGCTCGGCGGCGGCCTCGATGTGCCGTTCCCCCTCGCCCCTCTGCTGGCCGCCGCCGCGGCCGCCGTCACCGGCGTCCTCCTCGCCCTGCCGGCGCTGCGGCTCCGCGGCGTGGACCTGGCCGTCGCCACCCTCGCCGGGGCGGTCGCCGTCGAGGAGCTCCTCTTCCGCAACCCGGGCCTGACCGGAGGGTTCGGGGGCAGCGAGGTGGCGTCCCCCACGTTCCTCGGGGTCGGGTTGGGCATCGACACCGGCGACGACTATCCCAGTCCCCTCTTCGGCCTCCTGGTGCTGGCCGCGGTTGCGGCCATGGGCGTCGCCCTGGCCGCCGTCCGGCGGCGGGAGACGGGGCGGCTGCTCCTGGCCGTGCGCGCCAACGAGCGGGCGGCCGCCGTCGCCGGCGTGGGGGTGACGGCGGTCAAGCTGGGCGCGTTCGGGGCGTCGGCGTTCATGGCCGGAGCCGCCGGCGCCCTCCTCGGCTACTCCCAGCGACAGCTGTCCTACGGGTCCTTCGGCACCCTGGTCTCGCTCACCTTCCTGGCGCTGGCCTTCGTCGGCGGCATCGCCACCGTGTCCGGCGCCTTCGTCGGGGGGGCACTGGCCGCCGGAGGGATCGTCTTCACCGTGCTCGACCACGTGGCCGGCTGGGGCAGGTACCAGTCGCTCCTCACCGGCCTGGGGCTCGTCGTGGCCGCGGTGGCGTGCCCCGAAGGGCTGGCCGGCGCCGGCCAGCGCCTCGCCGCCCGCTGGCGGCGGTCGGCGCCCACCTCGGGCGGCCCGTGACGCCGGTGTTGGCGGTGCGGGACCTGGCCGTGCGCTTCGGGCGCCACCGGGCGGTGGACGACGTGTCGTTCGACGTGCCTGCCGGTGCGGTGGTGGGGCTGGTGGGACCGAACGGCGCGGGCAAGACGACCGTCGTCGACGCCGTCACCGGGTTCGTCCCGGCCGCCGGTACCGTCCGGCTCGGCGGACAGCCCGTCGGCCACCTCCCTCCCCACCGCAGGGCACGCCTCGGGATGGCCCGCACCTTCCAGTCGCTCGAGCTGTTCGAGGACCTGACGGTCGCCGAGAATCTGGCGGTGGCGGCGGGTGCCGGCGGCCGGCGCCGGCCGGGAGGAGCGATGGCGGTGACGCGCGCCGCCGGTGTGGCCGGCGTCGACGACGTGCTCCACGCCCTTCCCGGCGACCTCCCCCACGACCGGCGCAAGCAGGTGGCCTTGGCCCGGGCCCTCGCCGCCCGTCCCGCCGTGCTCCTCCTCGACGAGCCGGCCGCCGGGCTGGGCGCGGAGGCAAGGGCGGCGCTGGCGGAGGTCCTTCGCCACCTGGCGGACGACGGCGCCGCGGTGTTGGTCGTGGACCACGACGTCGACCTCGTGCTGGGCGTGTGCGACGACGTCGCGGTCCTCGACGGCGGCCGGCTCGTCGCCCACGGGTCGCCGGAGGAGGTGCGGCGCGACCCGGCGGTCGCCGCCGCGTGGCTCGGCCCCTCGCCTCCGGGTGAACGGTCCCGGCGGGGAAGAGCGCGGTTCGCCGCCGGCGCGCCGGTGCTCGAGCTGACCGGCCTGTCGGCCGGCTACGGCGGCGTCCCGGCGGTGGAGGGGGTCGACCTGGCCGTGGGCGGCGGGGAGGTGGTGGCGCTGCTCGGGGCCAACGGCGCGGGGAAGACCACCACCGTGCGGGCCGCCTGCGGGGCGCTGCCCGCCCTCGCCGGCGAGGCGCGGACGCTGGGGGAGCCGGCGGCCGCC
>DATACM010000005.1:0-2758 GCA_036259055.1 Acidimicrobiales bacterium
GGCGAGCTGGCCGAAGCGCCCTTCCCCAAGCTCGTCGTATCCGGTGGCCACAGCGCGGGCTTCGACGCCATCTGCGACGACTTGGCGGAGCGCATCGGCGCCGCACGGGAGGTCGTGGAGGGTGCCGGTCACGAGATCCAGTGCACCGGCGAGCCCATCAACGAGGCGCTGCTGGCGCTCTGGCGCACGCCGGGTAGGCGCGCCCGAGCCGGGGACAATGGCGCGACCCGGGGGCGTGGCGCGGGACCAGAGTCACCGCTCGTATCACGAGGTGGCGACTAGGGAGGGGGCCGGCGCGCGAAGTCGATGACGACTTGGGCCAACTCAACCGGCCGGGTGTAGACGACCGTGTGCGCCGCGCCTGGCAGCACCGCCAGCCCGGCGTCCGGCCGCCGTCGCTGCAATTCTTCGAGCCAGTCCTGGGGAGCGATGCGATCGCGCTCGCCACGCACCAGCAACACGGAGCAGCTGAGGGCGAGAAGCTTGTCCTCGATGGCGTCGTTGACCGCGTGGCGGAGCGATCGCAGCATTCGAGCGGGTCCGATCTCACCGACCTCGCATGCTGCGAGTGCGTTGAACGACAGTGGTTCGGCCGGCGCGTTGGCCGTCCAGCGCCGCACCAGGGACAGCACGCTGCGGGCCTGCCGGTCGACGGTCGGCCCGACCAGGACGACTCCTCCGACCGTCCCCGGATGCTGCGCCGCCAGCTCGGCGGCGGTCTGGGCCCCGACCGAGTGGCCCACAACGGTGCTGCCCTCGAGGTCCGAGGCGGCCATCCAGACTGCAAGGAGATCGGCCATCTCGCTGATGGTGAGGGGATCGCCGAACGGGGGCGTGCGCCCAAAGCCCGGCATGTCGGGCGCGACGACCCTGCAGTACGCGGCGAGCTGGCGAGCTGTCGGCACTAGATAGCGACTGGAGACGATGCCGTGGAGCAGCACCACCGTCGGCGCGCGGGCAGTGGCCGGTCCCGACCACAGCCGGGCGTGCAGGATGGCGGAGCCTTCGGGCGAGGCGTTCGGTCGTCTTGGCGTCTGTCGCCTGCTCTCGCTATCGCAGCCACCGTCGGGAACCGACTGGCGGCGAGGCGTCGGCGCCCTCGGTCGAGTACCCCGATCCGCGGCGCCCAAGGGCGCCCTTCTCGGCCGGGCCCTCCGGGACGTTCGACGGATTCCCGTCATGCGAGCGCCTGGGCGGCCACACCTTCCACGCGGCGAGGGCCACGGCGATACCCAGTGCTCCCCCGACGAGGACGTCGCTCGGGTAGTGGGCCCGCTTCCTGACGAGCGACCAGTGGACGGCCATCGTGCAGGCGGAGAGTGGCAGGAAGGTCAAGGGCAGCTCCTGGGCCGCCCCAATGGCGAAGGCCAGGTCGCTGGCCGCGTGTCCGGACGGGAACGACGATGTCATCGGGCCGAGCTGGTGACGGGCAGCCCCAGGCGGGTGCCTCCTCCCGACGAGAGCCTTGATCGGGACGTGGGCCAAGGCGGCTGACAAGTAGCAGAGACCTCCGCGCAGTGCAGCCCGGCGACCACGCTCACCGGTGACACTGAGGAGCGCGGCGAGCCCCGCCCATGCTGGGGGGCGCTGGATGATGTCGCCCGCCCGTCCGAAAAGCGAGGATCCCTTCCGCGATCCCTTTCCGACTACCCGCGCCACCAAGGCGTCCTCGGCTCTTCCGCCCCGCTTGATCCGCTTGCCCACGCTCCGTCCTTTCCGTCCTCCGCTGAGCGGCAGCCGGAGAATGACACGTCCGCACAACCCTCCCCCCGAAGCGGTCCAGCGAATCGTGCCGAGCGCCTCCTGCCATCGAGCCGGTGGCGAATCGCGTCCGCCGCCGCCTCCGACCCGGCGAAAGCCAATCGCATCCTTGCCGGGCGATGCCGACGCATCCCGAGAACGGGTGGGACCATGACGGCACCCCGAACGGGGGGTTGCTTCCGTTGACGTAAGCGCTCTCGGGCATCTTTGCCCGCCATCTCTGGAGCACTCGGGAGCGAGGCCATGCTCGACGAACGCCTGCCGTGTGGTTGGCTGTCGGGGGGAGCGTGGTGTGGAGATTCGCCTCTTCGGCTCGTTGGAGGTCGTCGTCGACGGACGGACGCTGCCGGTCGCCGGCCAAAGCGAGCGGTCGTTGCTCGCGGCGCTGGCTTGCTCGGCTGGCCGAGCTGTCGCCGTCGACCGCCTCATCGACGACTTGTGGGGCGAGGACCTGCCGGCGAACCCGATCAATGCCCTCCAGGTACGGGTGTCGAAGCTCCGCCGCCAGCTGGGCGGGCGTATCGGCACCGAGCCGGCGGGCTACGCCCTCGAGGTTGACCCGGAGGACGTCGACGTCCTCCGCTTTGCCCGGCTGGTCTCGGGTGGGCGGTTCGCAGAGGCGCTCGTCCTCTACCGCGGCCCCCCGCTCGCCGAGTTCCGGGACCGGGAGTGGGCCCGGGCCGAAGCCACCCGGCTGGAGGAGCTGTACCTGGCAGCGGTCGAGGAGCACGTCGAGAACCGTCTGAGAGAGGGCGGTGACGTGGCACTGGTGAGCGAGCTCGAGGCCCTCGTGGCCGCCCATCCACTGCGGGAGCGCCTGCGCGGCCAGCTGATGCTCGCGCTCCATCGCACCGGCCGGAGCGCCGACGCCCTCGCCCGCTACCAGGAGGGCCGGCGCCTGCTGCGTGACGAGCTCGGTCTCGACCCGTCCGATGCGCTCCGGCAGCTCGAGGGAGCCATCCTTCGCCAGGAGGAGACGCTGCAGGAGTCGGCGCAG
>DATACM010000006.1:0-11739 GCA_036259055.1 Acidimicrobiales bacterium
GGAGGAGGGCGGGGTTGGGGCCCCGCCCGGGGCGGCGAAGCCGCCAGCGACACGGCCGGCGGCGGGACAGGGGGCCCCCGCCGCTCGGAGGAGGGCGGGGTTGGGGCCCCGCCCGGGGCGGCGAAGCCGCTAAGAACACCGCCGGCGGACGGTCGAGCTGGGCCCACACCCTTGGACCGCCGCCGGCGCTCCGCTAACTTTACCCTCAGTGGCCACATTGGCAACACTCGTCACAGCGACGTCAGGCCGACGCGCCCCGTGAGCGCCATCGAGCGGGTCGTCGGGCGGGAGGTCCTCGACTCCCGGGGCAACCCCACGGTCGAGGTGGACGTGGCCCTGCGGGCCGGCGGGCGGGGGCGGGCCATCGCCCCCTCGGGCGCGTCGACCGGGCGGCACGAAGCGGTCGAGCGTCGCGACGGCGGCGACCGCTTCGGGGGCAAGGGGGTCCTCGGCGCGGTGGCGCTGGTCAACGACGAGGTCCGCGCCGCCCTGGTCGGCATGGAGGGCCTCGAGCAGCGGGCGATCGACGCCACCCTCGTCGACCTCGACGGCACCGACGACCGCCGTCGCCTCGGCGGGAACAGCCTGGTGGCCACCTCCCTCGCGGTGGCCAAGGCGGCGGCCGACGAGCTCCGTCAACCCCTGTACCGCTACCTCGGCGGCACCAACGCGGCAGCGCTCCCGACGCCCATGTGCAACGTCATCAACGGCGGCGCCCACGCCTTCAACACCCTTGACGTCCAGGAGTTCATGATCGTCCCCGTGGGCGCGGCCTCGTTCAGCGAGGGCCTGCGCTGGGCGACCGAGACGTACCACGTCCTCAACCACCTCCTCCAGGACCGGGGGCTGCCGACCAGCGTGGGCGACGAAGGCGGGTTCGCCCCCGACCTCGGGACGAATGAGGACGGGCTGCGGTTCCTCGTCGAGGCGATCCAGGTGGCGGGCTACGCGCCGGGCGAGGACCTCGCCATCGCCCTCGACGTGGCCGCTACCGAGTTCTGGCACGCGGACACGGGCGAATACCGCCTGGAAGGAGAGGGCCGGACGTTCACGTCCGAGGAGCTCGCCGCCTTCATCTCCTACCTGTTCGACAACTACCCCGTCGTCTCGGTCGAGGACGCGCTGGCCGAGGACGACTGGGACGGGTGGATCGCGCTGACGGAGGCGTTGGGCAACCAGGTGCAGCTGGTGGGGGACGACCTCTTCGTCACCAACGTCGAGCGCCTCCGACGAGGCATCCACGAGCGAGCGGCCAACGCCATCCTCATCAAGCCCAACCAGATCGGGACCCTCACGGAGACGCTCGACGCCGTCGCCCTGGCCACGCGCTCGTCCTTCGGCGTGATCGTCTCCCACCGCTCGGGCGACAGCGAGGACGCCACCATCGCCGACCTGGCGGTGGGCACGAACTGCGGGCAGATCAAGACCGGGGCCCTGGGGCGGTCGGACCGCGTCGCCAAGTACAACCAGCTCCTCCGCATCGAGGAGGACCTGGGCGAGGCGGCGGTGTACCACGGAGGCCGGTCGCTGGCGCCCTTGGGGCGGCGCTGATGGCGACTCGCCGCCCCGAGCGAGGGGCGAGCGCCTGGCTCGTCCTCGCTGTTCTGGCCCTGGTCGGCGTGCTGTTCCTCGCCGGCCTGCCGGCTCGGGCGTACCTGGCCCAGCGCCGCCAACGGGCGGAGGCGGCGGCGCGGGTGCAACAGCTGGCGGCCGAGAACCGGGAGCTGGCCGCCCGGGAGGCGCGGCTGCAGACGGACGCCGAGATCGAGCGCCTGGCCCGCCAGCACTACAACCTCGTCCGTCCGGGCGAGGAGGTCTTCGCCATCATCCCCGCCCCATCCCCGCCGCCGGCCGCCGCGGCGCCGGCCCCGCCGCCCCGCCCCGGGTGGTGGCAGCGCGTCTTCAGGAGCCTCACCGGGCTCGACTGAGCCCTTTCCTGGCGGCGTCGCCGCCCCGGGCGGGGCCCCTAACCCCTCGCCGGTCGTCGTTCCCCCCGCGGCCGTGGCACACTAGAAGTGCGATCAGATCGCAACAAGGGGGGCAAAGAGGCCGGCCCGTGCGCACGGAACTTCAGCACAGACGCCCCGCGGTCGCTGTCGCCGTCGTCCTGGCGCTCGCCGCCGCGTGCGCCGGAGGCACGACCGACGAGGCAGGAGGGCCTTCGGCCGACCATCGCCTCTCCGTCGTCACCACCGTCGCCCCCATCACCAGCATCGTCGCCGGCGTGGCGGGCGATCTGGCGACGGTCACCGGCCTCGTCCCCGAGGGCACCAACTCCCACACGTTCGAGCCGCCTCCGAGCGCGGCCAAGGTCCTGTCCGAGGCGGACGTCGTCTTCGTCAACGGCCTCAAGCTCGAGGAGCCCACCGCCGGCCTGGCCCGGGAGCTGGCCAAGGAGGGATCGGAGATCGTCGAGCTGGGCGAGCGCACGGTCACGCCGGCCGAGTACATCTACGACTTCTCGTTCCCGCAGGAAGGCGGCAAGCCCAACCCTCACCTTTGGACGAACCCGCCGATGGCCAGGCAGTTCGCCCGGGTGGTGGCCGACACGCTGAAGCGGCGCGACCCCGCCGACGCCGCCGCCTACGAGGCCAACTTCGAGCGCTTCGCCGCCAAGGTCGACGAGCTCGACGGGGCCATGAAGGCGGCCACCGCCACTCTCTCCCCGGAGCGCCGCAAGCTCCTCACGTACCACGACGCCTACGCCTATTTCGCCCGCCACTACGGCTGGACGGTGGTCGGCGCCGTTCAGCCCTCCAACTTCGAGGAGCCCACGCCCAAGGACGTCGCCGCCCTCATCGACCAGGTCCGCCGGGAAGGCGTCCCTGCCATCTTCGGCTCCGAGGTCTTCCCGAGCCCGGTGCTCGAACAGATCGGGCGGGAGACGGGCGTGCGCTACGTCGACGTGCTGCGCGACGACGACCTGCCCGGCAAGCCCGGCGAGGTCGAGCACTCGTGGCTCGGCCTCATGCGCTTCGACTTCGTGACCATGGTCGAGGCCCTGGGAGGCGACGCGTCGGCGCTGCGCGCCCTCGACGTGGCCAGCCCCGTCCCCGACCGGGCCACGTATCCCCAGTGACCGAGCACCGCGAGCCGCTCGTCCGCCTGGAGCGGGTCACCTGTGGCTACGGGGGCGCGCCCGTCGTCGTCAACGCCTCCCTCGAGGTAGAGGCGGGAGCGTTCGTCGGCGTCGTGGGGCCCTCCGGATCGGGCAAGACGACGCTCCTGCGCTGCATCCTCGGATCGGTCACCCCCGTCGCCGGGACGGTCTGGCGGGCGCCGGGCCTGCGCACCGGCTACGTGCCGCAGGTGGAGACGGTGAACTGGAACTTCCCGGTCACGGTGGCCGAGACGGTCCTCATGGCCCGCGTCACCGGGCGCCGCCTGCCCTGGTCGAGCCCCGCCGAACGGCGGGCAGTCGAGAGCGTGCTCGAGCGGCTCGGCTTGGAGGGTCTGGGCAACCGTCACATCCGGGACCTGTCGGGCGGTCAGCAGCAGCGGGTCTTCCTCGCCCGGGCGCTGGTCAGCCGGCCGCAGGTCGTGCTCCTCGACGAGCCCACGGCCGGCGTCGACGTGCGCACCCGCCACGAGGTCCTCCACCTGCTGGGCGACCTCAACACCGAGGGCCTCGCCGTCGTCCTCACGACCCACGACCTCAACGGGATCGCCGCCCACCTCCCCCACCTCGTTTGCCTGAACACCGAGGTGATCGGCGCCGGCAGCCCGCGTCAGGTGCTGACGCCCGACGTCCTCGAGCGCACCTACGGGGCCCCGATGGAGATCCTCGAGCACGGCGGCATGCCGGTGGTGGTCGACCGTTACGGCCCGGACGCCAACGTCGTCCCCCTGCGACGGGAGGAAGGAGCGTGAGCGACCTCCTCGAGCCGTTCGAGTTCGGGTTCTTCCGCCACGGCCTGATCGTGGCCACTCTGGCCGGCGCCCTGTGCGGGCTGGTCGGCGTGTACGTCACCCTCCGGGGGATGAGCTACATCGGCCACGGGTTGTCCCACGCCATCTTCGGCGGGGCGGCGGCCAGCGCCGTCATCTCGTTCAACTTCTACGTGGGCGCCGGGCTGTGGGGAATGGCCTCGGCCCTGCTGATCGGGCGCATCACCCGGCGGCGGGTGATCGGCGCTGACGCCGCCATCGGGGTCGTCACGACTGCGTCGTTCGCCCTCGGCCTGGCCCTGGTGAACCGGTTCGGGGAGGCGGAGAAGAGCATCGACGCCGCCCTGTTCGGGAGCATCCTCGGGGTCTCGGTGGCCGACGTGTGGGTCGTGGCGGGGGTCAGCGTCCTCGCCGCCGTCGTCGTGTTCTGGGGCTACCGGCCGCTGCTCTTCACGACCTTCGACCCCGAGGTGGCCGAGGTCTCGGGAGTGCGCACCGCCCGGGTGGACGCCCTCCTCATGGCCGTGCTGGCGGTGTCGATCCTCGCCACCATGAAGGTGATGGGGGTGGTGCTGATCGCCGCCACCCTGGTCATCCCGGCGGTCGTCGCCCGCATGCTGACCAACAGCTTCGCCCGTATGCTCTGGCTCTCGGTGGCCATCGGAGCGGTGTGCGGCTTCGTCGGCATGGTGGCGAGCTACCACCTCGACGTCTCGTCGGGCGCGGCGATCGTGCTGGTCGGCGCCCTCCTGTTCAGCGCCGTCCTCGGGCTCACCGGGGGACGGGCACTGCGCCAGGCGGCCGCCCTCAGGACTTGACGACGGTGCCGGGGGAGCCACCCGCCCGGCGCCGGTCCCGGCCGCTGCCCCCGTGGCGCACCCGGGCGTCGCCCTCGGCGACGCACGCGTGGCAGCGCCCCAGCACGGCGAAGTGGTAGGGACGCATGACGAAGCCCCGCTCCCGGCGCAGCCGGCGCGCCACCGCCGAGAGGAGGTCCGCCGGCGCCTCCTCCACCGAGCCGCAGACCTCGCACACCAGGTGCTGGTGCAGGTCGTCGGCGAGGTGGTACACGGACCGGCCGTGGCCGAGGTGGACATGCTCCACCAGCCCGGCCGCCTCCAGAGCCTCGAGGCTGCGGTAGACGGTGGCCCGGTGCAGGCCGGGGTGGACCTTCTGCAGCTCGGCGACGAGGTCGTCGGCCGACAGGTGGCCCTCCGCCGACAGCAGCGCCTCCACGACCGCCCTCCGCCCGACCGTCACCCGGTGGCCTTCGCGCCCCAGCAGCTCGAGGATGAAGGCCAGGCGGTCCGGTTCCCCCGGTGCGCTCGACGACGCGTCCACCCGCCGAGCGTAGGCTGCGCCGCCGTGGCCGAGGCCAGGGTGGGGACCAGCGGGTGGTCCTACCCGGAGTGGACCGGCACCTTCTACCCGGTCGGCATGTCTCCGTCGCGGATGCTGCCCTTCTACGCCCGGCAGTTCCCGACCGTCGAGGCCCACAACACCTACCGGCGCATGCCCATCGCGTCGGTGCTGGAGCGGTGGCGCTCGCAGGTCCCGGACCGCTTCCGCTTCGCGCCCAAGGCCCATCTGGGGATCACCCACCGGCGCGACCTCGACGGCGTCGAGGAGCGGGTCGCCGCCTTCTTCGCCGCCCTCGCCCCCCTCGGCGACCGTCTCGGACCGGTGCTCTTCTCCCTTCCCCACCGCCAACCCGACCTGGCGCGTCTCGACCGCCTGCTCGCCGCCCTCCCCCCTCCGCCGACGCCCCCCTCGGCGTTCGAGCTCGGGCCGGCGTGGGCCACCGCCGGCGTCCTGCGCCGCCTGGAGGCCCATGGCGCCACGCTGGCCCTGGTCGACGCCGACGGGCGGGCGGCGCCCGACCTGGAGCTGGGCCCGTTCACCTACCTGCGCCTGCGCCGCACCCGCTACGACCGGGAGGAGCTGGACGAGTGGGCCGCCCGGCTGCGGGAGATGACCTGGGCGGGGCGGGACGTCTACGCCTTCTTCAAGCACGACGAGCACGGCGACGGCCCTCGCTACGCTCGGCGGGTGATGGGTCGACTCGAGCAATCGAGGAGATGAGGGCCACCGCCCACCCGCCGGCTACCGAATCGGTCCCCGACGACGAGGCGGCGGTGACCGCGCTGCTCGGCCGCCTCCCCGAGGGCGCCTTCGACGTGGTCGTCCGCGACAGGGACGGCCGCCCGGTCGTGATCCGCAACGCCCCGCTGCTGCGGGACGGCACCCCGATGCCGACCCGCTTCTGGCTCGTCGACCCCGAGCTGCGGCGGCGGGTGAGCGCCCTCGAGGCGGCCGGAGGCGTGCGGGAGGCGGCGGCGGCCGTCGACCCCGACGAGCTGGCGCGGGCCCACGCCCGCTACGCCGCCGAGCGGGACGCCGCCCTCCCGGTCGGTCACCAGGGCCCACGTCCGTCCGGTGGCGTGGGAGGCACCCGCCGGGGCGTGAAGTGCCTGCACGCTCACTACGCCTGGCACCTGGCGGGTGGCGACGACCCCGTCGGGCGTTGGGTGGAGGCCCGGCTCTCCCGGTCATGACGCCGGGCCCCGACACGGCCGTCGCCGCCGTCGACTGCGGCACCAACTCCACGCGCCTGTTGGTGAGCGACGCCCGGGGCGCCACCCTCGAGCGCCTCGCCCGGATCACCAGGCTGGGCCAGGGCGTCGACGCCACCGGGGCCCTGGTCGACGAGGCCGTCGAACGGACACTGTCGGTCCTGCGCGAGTACCGGGAGGTCATGGACCGCCACGGGGTCGAGCGGGTGCGGGTCACCGCCACCTCGGCCGCCCGTGACGCCGACAACCGGGAGGCGTTCATGACCGCGGCCGAGGAGCTGGTCGGGGCCCGTCCCGAGCTCCTGTCCGGCGAGGACGAGGCCCGCCTGTCCTTCCTGGGCGCAACCGCCGAGCTCGACCCGGCCGAGGGCCCCTTCCTCGTCGTGGACATCGGCGGCGGGTCCACCGAGTTCGCGGTGGGCACGACCGAGCCCGAGGGCGTCATCTCGGTGGACATGGGCTGCGTCCGCTTGACCGAGAAGTACCTGCACCACGACCCGCCGGCGCCCGAGGAGCTGTCCCAGGCGATATCCGTCGTCCGGGACTACCTCGACGACGTGGCCCGCGAGGTGCCGGCGTCACGCGAGGCCCGCCGGTTGGTGGGCCTGGCCGGCACGATCACCACGGTGGCGGCCGTGGAGATGGGGTTGGCCGAGTACGACCGCGAGCGCGTGCACCACTTCCGCCTCACCCGGGCGGCGGCTGAAGACGTCTTCCGCACTCTCGCCACGGAGCCCCGGGCGCAGCGGGTGCACAACCCCGGCCTGGAGGAGGCCCGGGCGGACGTCATCGTCGGTGGGACGGCGATCCTGGTGGCCATCATGCGCTCGTTCGAACACGACGAGTGCCTGGTCAGCGAGGCCGACATCCTCGACGGACTCGTCCGCAGCCTGCTCGACGGCTCGGCCGACGGCGGGCGACCACCCCGATGATCGCCCCGTGAGCCTCCCGACCGAGCTCCACGGTCGCCGGGTGAAGCTCCGCCCGCTCGTGTCCAGCGACTTCTCCGAGTGGCGCGAGGTGCGCCGGCGCAACGCCGACTGGCTCCTCAAGTGGGAGCCCAACCCCCCGCCCGGCAACCCCGACGACACCCAGGACCTCGCCGCCTTCGCCGCCCGCTGCGGAGCCCGCCAGCGGGAGTGGCAGCTGGGCACCGGCTACGGGTTCGGCATCTTCGTCGAGGGCAAGCTCGCCGGGGAGATCAACCTGTCCGGAGTGCAGCGGGGCCCGTTCCAGAACGCCTACGTCGGCTACTGGATCGACGAGGCCAGGGCCGGACAGGGGTACGTGCCCGAGTCGCTGGTGGTCGTGGCCCGATTCGCCTTCGAGGACCTCGGCCTCCACCGCATCCAGGTGGCGATCATCCCCCGGAACCGGCCCAGCCGCCGGGTCGTCGAGAAGCTGGGGCTGCGGGACGAGGGGGTGGCCGTGCGCTACCTCGCCATCAACGGCGTGTGGGAGGACCACGTCCGCTACGCCATGACCGCCGAGGAGTGGGCCGAGCGGGGCAAGGAGCTGCTCTCCGAGTGGGTGGAGCCCCGCTGACCGGCGCGGCCGCTCAGCCCGGCCCCTCGGGCGCCTGGGAGTACAGGGGCGTGGTCAGCGGCTCGCGGTCGTGCCCGCTGAGCTCGTCGACGGAGACGTGGCCCGGGAAGAGGGCTCTCAGCGAGCGCCCGTCCGTGCGGTAGCCGAGGGAGCGCTCGTACAGGGTTCGCCCCGGCCCGCTGTCGGCCTCACCGACCCACACCGCCACCGACAGCAGGCCGAGGTCCTCGACCGCCTCGCGCCGGTGGCTCTGCACGGGAGATCCGATCTCGACCGACGCCGGCCCGACGGCGAACTGCAGCTCGTGGTGCTTCTCACGCGTCGAGGCGGTGTCGAGGACGAAGGAGTCCCTCGTGCCGCCCGCGGTGATGTTGACCACCACGTGGGGATCCCCACTGGGGTTGTCGAAGCTCAGGCGGAACGGGATCGATGCGGCGTCGACGGCCGTGAGCGGTTCCAGCGAGGTTCGCAGCCCGCGGTCGATCGGGGTGGCCCGATAGCGGCCGTGGAATCGCAGCTTGTAGACGTCGCGCCCGGGGAAGTCGTCGAGAAGGCGCAGGTTTCCCTGCTCGCCGCGGTCCAGCGCGTACACGATCCTCCCGTCGTAGTCCGCGTCGTTCTGTAGGAACGCCAGCGGGTGGAGGAGCTGGGGGCCGTACAGGGGCGGCACCAGGACGAGCGCGCCGTCGAGCCGGGCGGCGGCGATCGAGGCGTAGATCCTGCGGTCCTCGGCCGAGAACCGGAGGTTGACCGGCACCGCCCGGGAGAGGAGGTAGCCGCTGACCGTCACCATGACGGCGAGGGAGGCGACGCCGAGGAACCGGTCGTAGCGCCACACCGCGGCGAAGCCCTTCGCGCCGAGGAAGGTGAGGGGGACGAGCACGGGCATGAGGTAGAACGGGCCGAGGAAGCTGCTGAGACCGCCCCGCAGGCTGGTGCCGAACGTCCCCCAGAAGAACAGGTAGCCGCACGCGAAGGTGAGCGCGATCGCCGCCAGCCACGGCTGGGGGCCCCGCACCCGGCCCCGCACCACACCGGCGACGAAGAACCCGATCAGCACCAGGCCTCCGAAGGCCCACGAGCTGGTGACGAGGGCGTAGCGGGTGATGCCGTAGATCCCGTGCGCCGGTGTGAAGTTCAGGTCGGGCGCGCCGGGTACGAGCCTCCGGGCGCCGAAGCCGAGGGTGTCCCTGGGCTCGAGGAGGTTGAACGGCGTCCGGAAGGGGTTCCCGGTGGCCGCCCGGAAGTAGCCGAGCATGGCGAGGACGGGAAGGGTGCTCCCGAGGGCGAACCAGCCGGCCGTGCGTCGCAGCCGGGGGCCGTCGGAGCGCTGGGACCACGCCACGTACACCCCGAGGGGGACGCCCCACAGGAGGGCATCGAAGGGCCGGGCGAACAGGGCCACTCCGAACACAAAACCGCTCAGCGCCAGCAACACGCGCCCGTCGGTGCGGGCCCCGCGCAGCAGGGCCAGGGCGAACCCCTCGAGCAGCAGCAGCATCGAGCTGTAGGGCAGGAACGTCGTGCTCTGGACGATGAAGAGCGGGGAGGCGGCGAGGAAGGCGCTGGCGACGACGGCCAGCTTCCGGTCCCCGAGGACCTCTCGGGCCAGGGCGTACGAGAGGAGGATGACGCCGGCGGCGATCAGGCCGAGCGAGAAGCGGGCGGTGCCGGCGAGGCGTATGCCGGCGGCCAGGATGGCGGCGTGGACCGGCGTGTACTTCAGGACGTACCGGTCGCCCGAGAGCACGCTGAGCCAGGGACGGAAGGCGTCGGCCTGCTCCGGAGCGACCGGGAAGAGCTGCCCGTCGGCGAGGGCGGTGGCCTGGAGCAGGTAGAGCCCCTCGTCGTGGTCGTCGGACAGGTAGGGGAAGAGCCATTGCGAGCCGACCACGGCCCACACACCGGCGGCCAGCGCCAGGACGGCGGCGGCGGCGATGATCCGTCGACCCTCCCGGGGGGCCGGGTCCCCTTCCGTCGTCGTTGCCGGCATCCGACGATCGAGATTAGGGTCCCTGCCCAACGGCCGACCGGAGCCCACCAATGCCGATCTCCCGGCGCACCCAGCGCGTCGCTTTCCTGGTTCTCCTCGCCGGCGCCGCGCTAGCGAGCGTCGGGCTCGTGAACGCCCAGATGGGCCCGGGCGGAGGCGGCCAGTACGGCTACGCCGGCGGGCCCGGGCTCAACATCTCCGTGCCCGGCTTGAGCGCGATCGGCGCGGGGATCGGCTACGGCCTGGCCGCCATCGGGCCGGGCATCGGCATCGGCTTGGTCGTCGGGCGGGCGATCGAGGCCATGGCCCGGAGCCCCGAGTCCGCCGGCCAGGTCCGCACCACCATGTTCCTCGGCATCGCCTTCACCGAGGCCCTGGCCCTCATCGGGTTCGTGGTCTTCATCCTCCTGAAGTTCACGTAGGGCCGACGGGCGGCCCGAAGGGCCTTGCCCGTCGGAACAGAGGATGAGCGCGCCGAAGGCGCACGTAGCAGTTCGAGGGCTTGTTGTGGGGCGGAGCCCCCCGACGGAGCGGAGGGTCCACCGGCGGAATGAGGGTCGTCACTAGCCTCCCTTGGGTGTTCCTCCGCTCCTTGACCCTCAAGGGCTTCAAGTCCTTTGCCGACCCGACCACCCTGGAGTTCGAGCCCGGGGTGACCGTCGTCGTCGGCCCCAACGGCAGCGGGAAGTCCAACCTCGTCGACGCGGTGGCGTGGGTCCTCGGCGCCCAGGGGCCGCGCACCCTGCGGTCGGGGCGCATGGACGACGTGATCTTCGCAGGGGGCGGGGGGCGGGCGCCGCTCGGGCGGGCGGAGGTGGCCCTCACCATCGACAACTCGTCGGGCCTGCTGCCCATCGAGTTCACCGACGTCACCATCACCCGGACCCTCTTCCGGTCCTCGGGCGAGAGCGAGTACGCCGTCAACGGCGTGCCCTGCCGGCTCCTCGACGTGCAGGAGCTCCTGTCCGACTCCGGCGTGGGCCGCCAGCAGCACGTCATCGTCTCCCAGGGCCAGCTCGACACTGTCCTCGACGCCCGCCCGGAGGACCGGCGGTTGATCGTCGAGGAGGCCGCCGGCATCCTGAAGTTCCGCCGGCGCAAGGAGAAGGCCCAGCGACGGCTCCAGGCCACCGAGGCCAACCTCCTGCGCCTGGCCGACCTGCTGCGGGAGGTGCGCCGCCAGCTCCGCCCCCTCGAGCGCCAGGCCGAGGCGACCCGCCGCCACGACGCCCTGGCGTCCGAGCTGCGGGCCCTCCGCCTGCACCTGGCCGGTCGCCAGATCGCCGGTCTGCGGGCCGCCGTGGAGTTGGCCGGCCGAGCCCAGCGGGCGCTCGCCGCCGACGAGGGCCGGCTTCGCGGGGAGCTGGGCGCCCTCGACGTGTCCATCGCCTCGGCCGAGCGCTGGCTGGCGGCCGTGGGCCACCTTCGCCTCGATGAGCTCGTGGGCCGGCTGGAGTCGGTGCGGGAGCGGGCGCGGGGCCTGGCCGCGGTGCTGGCCGAGCGCCGGCGCTCGGTCGAGCGGGACCGGGCGGTCGAGGTGGACGCCGCCCTCGCCGCGTCGCTGGAAGCCGACGCCCGCTCCCTGGCGGCCGAGCTGGCCGAGGTCGACTGCGCCATGGCTGCGCTCGCCCCCGAGCTCGACCACCTGGACGTGGCGGGGGCCGAGCTGGCGGCCGACCGGGCCGACCTGGAATCGCGGGCGGCCGCTTCAGTCCGGGCGGCGGCGCCGCTGGCGGCCGA
>DATACM010000007.1:0-18863 GCA_036259055.1 Acidimicrobiales bacterium
CTCCAGCCCGACGCTCAGGCGGCGGTGAACTGGCCCTGCAGGAGGCTGTCGATGGTCACCCGGTTACCTTGGGGCTGGAGCGTGATCCGGTAGGGCCCCGGGCCGAAGGTGACGGTGGCGGCCGCCCGCTTGCCCTCGGGCGTCTGCACCTGCAGCCGGCCGCTCACCGACACCTTCCCGGGCCCCTCGAGCTCGACGCGCGCCGGGTCGCGCCGGACGACGACGCCTCGGGTGCTGAGGGTGGTCTGGGCGTCGGCGGTGAAGTCGACGGCGTCGCGGGGGGCAGCGATGCCGCCGGCGCCCACCGCCACCGGGGCGGCGGCCCGGTAGCTCCCGGGGCGGAACGGCCGGGCCGCGCCGTCGAGGCCGATCGACAACGCCCCCCGGGCGTCGGCCTCGACCCGCACCGGTCCGAGGTCCAAGCCGCCGCTGCCGGTGATGGGCAGGGGCGTGCCGGTGGCCCACGAGATCGTCGACCTCCTGCCCCCCACCAGGGCGTTGCTGATGGTGGCGTTGCCGGCTCCCCGCTCGATCGCGGTCAGCGTGAACGGCGAGTTGAACGGCTCCTTCAGCACCGCGTCCTCGGCCACCAGGTGCGAGACGTCGCCGGTCACGAACAGCTGGCCCGGACCGGGGACGAACGTCGTCGCGTCGGTGGAGGCGGCGTCTTCGCCCCCCGACCCGCCGCAGGCGGCCATGGCTCCCGTCGCCACCGCCATCAGCACCGCCATGGCCAGGCCGATGAAGCGTCGCACCGGGCCAAGAGTAGGTTGGCCGCCGTGTCCCGACCTGCCACCCTCGGCCAGCTCCGGGAGTCGGGCTGGGAGTCCGTCTCCGTCAAGGACGAGGTCCGCCGCAACGCCGCCGCCCGGATCGCCGCCGGCCGCCCGGTCGTCGACGGCGTCCTCGGCTACGACGACACCGTCCTGCCCCAGCTGGAGAACGCGTTGCTCGCCGGGCACGACATCGTGTTCCTCGGCGAGCGGGGCCAGGCCAAGACCAGGCTGATCCGCTCGCTGGCCGAGCTGCTCGACGAGTGGGTGCCCGTCGTCGCCGGGTCGGAGATCAACGACGACCCGTACCGTCCCGTCTCCCGGCACGCGCGCGACCTGGTCGGCGAGAACGGCGACGACACGCCGATCGAGTGGGTCCACCGCCGCAGCCGCTTCGGGGAGAAGCTGGCGACCCCCGACACCTCCATCGCCGACCTCATCGGCGAGGTCGACCCCATCAAGGTGGCCGAGGGCCGCTACCTGGCCGACGAGCTGACCCTCCACTACGGGCTCGTCCCCCGGACCAACCGGGGCATCTTCGCCATCAACGAGCTCCCCGACCTGGCCGAGCGCATCCAGGTGGGCCTGCTCAACGTGCTCGAGGAGCGGGACATCCAGGTGCGGGGCTACAAGATCCGCCTCCCCCTCGACGTGCTCCTGGTGGCCTCGGCCAACCCCGAGGACTACACCAACCGGGGCCGCATCATCACCCCGCTCAAGGACCGGTTCGGCGCCCAGATCCGCACCCACTACCCGCTCGACACCGGCACCGAGCTGGCCATCGTGGCCCAGGAGTCCTCGGTGCGGGCCGTCCCGGGGGTGCGCCTGGACGTCCCCGAGCACATGAGGGCGATCGTGGCCGCCATCTCCCACGAGGCCCGCCGCAGCCCCCAGGTGAACCAGCGATCGGGCGTCTCGGTGCGGCTCTCGATCGCCAACTACGAGACGCTGGCGGCCAACGCCACCCGCAGGGCGCTGCGGCTGGGCGAGGCGGAGGCCGTCCCCCGGGTCAGCGATCTGGAGGCCATCACCTCCTCGACCGCCGGCAAGGTCGAGATCGAGGCCTTCGAGGAGGGCCGAGCCGACGCGACCCTCGAGCGGCTGGTCAAGTCGGCCGTGCTCGGCGTGTTCAAGGAGCGCTGCCCGACGGAGCGCTACCGCGAGGTCGTGGCCGACTTCGACGACGGGACGATCGTGCACACGGGCGACGACGTGCCATCGCACGAGTACGTCGAGGCGCTCGGACGCCTCCCCGCCCTCCGGGCGGCCGTCCTGCCCCTGGCCGGGACCGAGACGCCGGCGGCGGTGGCCAGCGCCGTCGAGCTGGTGCTGGAGGGACTCCACCTCTCCCGGCGCCTGAACAAGGACTCGGTGGGCGCCCGCGCCACCTACCGGGGCCGCTGAGGGCACGCGTTGCCCCGGGGCTTCCGCTACTCCCGCTGGGACGGCACCCAGGCCGGCTTCGAGCTCGACGCCGACGAGGTCCTCTCCCGCCTGACCGACGACGTCATCTACCACGGCGACCTCGACGCCGCCCTCCGCCGCCTGCTGCAGTCGGGGTGGCGGACACCCGACGGTGAGCAGCTCGCCGGCCTCCGAGAGCTCCTCGAGCGGCTCCGCCGGCGCCGCCGCCAAGAGCTCTCGAGCAACGACCTCGGCGGCGTCTTCGAGGAGATCGCCAGGGAGCTGCGGGAGATCGTCGCCGAAGAGCGCTCGGCCGTCGACCGCATGGAGGCCGAGGCGCGCCGATCGGGCGACGAGCGCCGCCGCGAGCTGGCCGAGGCGGCCGCCGCCGAGCGCCGGCTACGTCTCGACCTGCTCCCGTCCGACCTCGCCGGGCAGGTGGGCGAGCTGTCCTCCTACGACTTCGCCTCTCCGGAGGCCGGGCGTCGCTTCGAGGAGCTCACGGAACGGCTGCGCCAGCAGCTGCTGCAGAGCCGGTTCAACCAGATGGCGGCGTCCATGTCCGACGTGCGCCCCGAGCAGCTCCAGCGCATCAAGGACATGCTCTCGGCGCTCAACGCCATGCTCGAGCAGAGGGCGCGGGGCGAGGAGCCCGACTTCGAGGGCTTCATGCGCCAGTTCGGCGACATGTTCCCGGGCAACCCGCAGACGCTCGACGAGCTGCTCGAGCAGATGGCCGCCCAGATGGCCGCCTTCCAGTCGTTCCTGAACTCCCTTACGCCGGAGCAGCGGGCCGAGCTGGCCCGGCTGTCCGAGCAGCTGGTCGACGACGTCGACCTCCGCTGGCAGCTCGACCAGCTCGGCCGCAACCTCCAGGGGCTGTTCCCCGACCTGGGCTGGGACCAGGGCTACCGGTCGTCCGGTCAGGATCCCCTCGGGCTGCTCGACGCCGTCCAGCTGGTCGACCGGTTGGGCCAGATCGACCAGCTGGAGAGCCTCCTGGCAGGGGCGACGTCGCCGGCGGCGCTGGCCGAGGTCGACCCCGACGTGGCCCGGGAGCTCCTGGGCGACGACGGCGCCCGCAGCCTCGAGCGCCTGGCCGAACTGGCCCGGATGCTCGAGGAGGCGGGGTTGATCGAGCGCCGCGAGGGACGGGCGGAGCTGACGCCTCGGGGCATGCGTCGCATCGGCCAGCAGGCACTGAGCGACGTCTTCGCCCGTCTGGCCCGGGACCGGCTGGGGCGCCACGCCGTCGAGCGGGAGGGCCCCGGGCACGAGCGCACCTACGACACCAAGCCCTACGAGTTCGGCGACCCCTTCAACCTCAACATAGAGCGGACCATCCGCAACAGCCTCCGGCGCACGGGCGGCGGCGTGCCCGTGTCGCTCGGTCCCGGCGACTTCGAGGTGGAGCGCACCGAGGCCCTCACCCGGGCCAGCACCGTCCTCCTGCTCGACCTGTCGCTGTCGATGCCGATGCGGGACAACTTCCTCGCCGCCAAGAAGACGGCGGTGGCCCTGCACTCGCTCATCTCCAGCCGGTTCCCCACCGACTACCTGGGGATCGTCGGGTTCAGCGAGGTGGCCCGGGCGCTCCGCCCCGAGCAGCTGCCCGAGGTCTCGTGGGACTTCGTCTTCGGCACCAACATCCAGCACGCCCTGCTCCTGGCCCGGCGCATGCTGGCCGGCCGGGCGGGCAGCCGCCAGGTGGTCATGATCACCGACGGCGAGCCCACCGCCCACCTGCTGCCCGACGGCGAGCCGTTCTTCCACTACCCGCCGACGCCGGAGACGATCGAGGCCACGCTCGCCGAGGTCGTTCGCTGCACCCGGGCCGGCATCCGCATCAACACGTTCATGCTCGACGCCACGCCCCACCTGCAGGCGTTCGTGGAGCGGGTGAGCCGCATCAACCGGGGGCGGGTCTTCTTCACCACCCCGGACACCCTGGGCGACTACGTGCTGGTGGACTTCATCGACCAGAAGCGCTCGGCCTCCCGCCGCCGGGGGAGGAGCGCGTAGCCGGCTAGGAGCGTGCTGATCTACTTCGGTCGGGCCTTCGGCCCGAAGCGCCGACCAGCGGCTACGCGGCTTTCCTCGGCTGGTCGGCGCGATAGATCAGCACGCTCCTAGGTCAGGTCGCCGCCCATCTCGGCCGCCATCTCGAGCTTCGGCCGCACGGAGATCAGGTACTCGATGGCGGCGACGACGCCGAGGACACCGACGCCCACGACCGTGCCGACAGACATCAGCAGCACCCACGTCATCCGGTTGAGCCCCACCCGGGTCCACTGGATGGACGGACGCCGGACGGCGTCGATGACGGCGGCGATGGGGAGGGAGACGAGCCCCAGGGCCAGGGCGACCAGGACGATCCCCACCGGCTCCATCAGCGATCGCCGCTCCGTGGGTCGCTTTCCCCGAGCAGCCGCTGATAGAGCTCGAGCGTGCGGTCGTCGAAGGCGACGAGGGTGACGACCTCGACGTTCGTCGGGGTGGTCGTCACCGTCTCCACCGCCACCCTGGCCGCCTCCTCGGCCGGGTAGCCGTAGATGCCGGTGGAGATGGCGGGGAAGGCGACGGTGCGGGCGCCGAGCTCGTCGGCCACCTCCAGGGCCCGCCGGTAACACGAGGCGAGCAGCTCCTTCTCGCCCGCCGACCCGCCCCGCCACCGGGGCCCGACCGCGTGGATCACCCACCGGGCCGGGAGGCGGAACGCCGGCGTGGCCTTGGCGTCGCCGGTGGGGCACCCGCCCAGCGGGCGGCAGGCCTCCAGGAGGTCGGGTCCGGCGGCCCGGTGGATGGCGCCGTCGACCCCCCCTCCGCCGAGGAGCGACTGGTTGGCGGCATTGACGACGGCGTCGACCTCGAGGGTGGTGATGTCGCCTTTGATCGCCTCCACCCGCACCGTCGACAGTCTGGCCCGAAGTCGGGCTTGCACGCCGGCATGCGCGCGCGTCATTATCACACTGTTGTAATTACATCGGTGGCATCGGGCACGGGTGCTGCCGCATCGGTGGGATGCATCGGCGACAGAGCCGGGGTGAGGAGGCAACCCGATGGAGCGACGAGGCCACCGGTTCGACCTGGGTGACCGCACGTGGCAGGTCCAGGCGAACTGCATGGGTGTCGATCCCGACCTGTTCTTCCCCGAGCGGGGGGCCTCGACCAGGGAGGCCAAGGCGGTGTGCCGGGGCTGCGTGGTCAGGGAGGAGTGCCTCGAGTACGCCCTCGTCAACGGCGAGAAGTTCGGCATCTGGGGCGGCCTCTCCGAGCGCGAGCGCCGGCGGATCCGCCGCCAGCGGGCAGTGGCCCAGCGCACCGCCGCGTCCGCCTGACCCGGCACCGCCGGGGTCGCGGGCTCCCCACGACCGTCCCGACCCCGGCGGGCGCCCCTCACGCCGCCGTTCCGAGGCGCGCCTCGATGGTGCGGGACGGGTCGAGATCGAGCTCGACCCAGCGTCGCTCGGGCACGGCGTCGAGCACGGCGGCGGGCACCAGGCCGACCAGCTCGGCCCGGGCCACCGGTGCTCGGGCGGCAACCTCGTCGTAGGCCCGGTCCGGCCCGAAGGCCACAGGGTCCAGGAGGTTCATCGACACCTGGGCGTTCCCCCCGACGTCCAGCCCCAGCGCCCGCACCGCCCGACCGCGCACGGCGGCGGCCACGGCGCGGGCTCGGGAGACGTCGACTCCCGGCCGCAGCCAGATGTTGTAGGCGACGAGCACCGGGCGCGCCCCCACACACACCGCTCCGGCCGTCGGGTGAGGCACAGGGGGGCCGGCGTCGGGCTCGATGCCGGCAAAGGCCAGCCGGCGCACGTCCGGGAGCGAACGCTCGGGCCCGTAGAGGAAGCAGGGAAGCGCCAGCTCGTGCGCCGCCCAGGCGGCGAAGCGGTCGCGGGCCGCCACCGCGTCCGCCAGCGGGGCGTCCAGGAGGGGGACGAACGGGACGACGTCGACGGCACCGAGACGGGGGTGCACCCCGGCATGGCCGCGCAGGTCGATGCGCCGAACCGCCTCGGCGGCCACCGCCCGGACGGCGTCCTCGAGGTCGTGGCCGCCGGCCAGGGTGAGCACGGACCGGTGGTGGTGGGCGTCGCTGTGGACGTCGAGCAGGCAGGTGCCGGCGGCGGCGGCGATGGCCGCGACGGTCGGCGCCCGGCGTCCCTCGCTCACGTTCACGACGCACTCGAGCACGTCTCCTACGCTCCCACGGCCATGGATGCCGAGGGACGTTCGGCCCGAGAACAGCCGGTAGCACCCGGCGACCCGCCGGGTGAGAGGGTCCCCTTCGGCGAACTAATCGGGAAAGTGGTCCCTGGAGAGCCACTTCCACGATCAGTTCGGTCGAGGTGGCTCGAGGTCGGACCCCCGTGCGGATAGGGCTCGCCCTTCCCCAGTTCGACTTCTCGGTCCCCGGCGAGCGGCCGCTGCGGTGGTCGACGGTCGTCGACTGCGCCCGGCAAGCCGAAGACCTCGGCTTCGAGTCGCTGTGGCTCGCCGACCATCTCTTCTGCGAGATCACCCCCTGGGGGGGCCCGCCCGGTCGCTACGACGCCTTCGACCCCATCGTCGCCCTGGGCGCGCTGGCCCGGGCCACCCACCGGGCCCGTCTCGGCATCCTCGTCCTCTGTGTCCCGCTGCGCCCGGTCACGGTCCTGGCCAAGGCGCTGGCGACCCTCGACGTGCTCGCCGGGGGGCGCCTGGTGGTGGGGGTGGGTGCGGGATGGTACGAGGCCGAGTTCGCCGCCGCCGGTGTCGCCTTCGAGAGGCCGGGCGCCCGCCTCGCCCATCTGGCCGAGGCCTGCGAGGTGTTGCGGGGGATGTTCGGCGGGGGGCCGTTCACCTTCGCCGGGGGCCATGTGCGGGCGACGGAGGCGCGCTGCCTGCCCCGGCCCGTCCAGCGCCCCGCGCCGCCCATCTGGGTGGGCGGCAAGGGCGACCGCCTCCTCGACGTCGTCGCCCGCCACGGCGACGGCTGGAACACCGTGTGGGCCTGGACGCCGGCCGCCTACCGCGACCGCCTGTCGACGCTCGAGGCGGCGTGCGCCCGGGCGGGGCGCGACCCGGCGACCGTCACCCGGTCCCTCGGCTTGTACGCCCTGGTGGGCGAGGACCGCCGGGACCTGGCCCGCCGCTTCCGGCGCCTCGCCGACCTCGCTCCTCCTGGTGTGGTCGGCGGTAGGTCGCTCGACGAGTGGCGGAGGGGTCGGCTGGTCGGCACGGTCGAGGAGGTGGGCGAGCAGCTGGCCGAGTGGGAGGCGCTGGGCGTGGACACCCTCGTGCTCGGAGCGGGCCCTCTCCCCTTCTCGGTGACCGCGCCCGACGACGTGGACATCCTGGCGGCAGCCTGTAGCCTGGTCGCACCATGAACCTGGGAGCTCCCGAACTCCTGATCCTGCTCGTCGTGGTGCTCCTGCTCTTCGGGGCGACCCGCCTTCCCAAGCTGGCGCGTTCGATGGGCGAGGCCTCCCGCGAGTTCAAGAAGGGTGTGGCCGAGGGTTCGTCGGCCGACGAGCCGCAGGGGGCGGCCAAGGCCGAAGAGAAGGTCACGATGACCAAGGCCGAGCTCGACGCCATGCTCGCCGAGCGGGAGGCGCAGGCCCGCAAGGACGCGCCACCCTCCGGCTAGGCGCACCGCGGAGGCGGGCGGGGACCACGGCGGACCGGGCAAACGGCCATCCCGGGAACCTGACCGCTGTACACCGTCGTTCTCCGTGACAGGCAGTGGGGTCCCCACGTGGGAGGAGGTAGCCCGCAACCACGGGCGGTTCCTCTACTCGGTGGCCTACCGCCTGACAGGGAACGACGACGACGCACAGGATCTCGTGCAGGAGGTGCTTCTCCGGGTCCGCAGGGGCCTGGGCACCTACCAGCCGGGCAACCTGGAGGGGTGGTTGAGCCGGATAGCCACGAACGCCTTTCTCGACGAGGTGCGCCGGCGGCGCCGCCGAGTGGTCGAGGTGCTCCCCGACGAGCCCGAGCGGGTGATCCCGCCGGCGCCGGGTGCGGACGTCACCGCCGAGGCGGAGGCGCTCCCCGAGGACGTCCACCGGGCCCTGCAGCGGCTCACTCCGGACTACCGCGCCGCGGTGGTGCTCTGTGACGTCGTCGGCCTCAGCTACGAGGAGATCAGCGCGACGCTCAAGATCCCGATCGGTACCGTGCGCAGCCGCATCCATCGCGGTCGGGCCCTGCTCCGGGAGGCCCTGACGTGACCGGCCCGCCCTCGTCCGGCATGGACGGCCACCTGGGCGACCGTCTCAGCGGGCTCCTCGACGGGGAGCTCGGGGGGGCGCAGGCGGACGAGGCTCGCCGCCACCTGGCTGTCTGCCCGAGTTGCGCACGGGAGCTCCAGGCGGTCGGTGAGGCCCGGTCCTGGCTGCGCCACCTGCCCCCCGTCGACCCGCCGGCGGGGTTTCGCGAGCGGCTCCTCGCCGCCGACCCCACTTTGGCCGAGCGGCCCCGGGGCGCTGCCGTCGTCCCTCTCAAGGGACGCCGGGCGGCGGTCGCCACGGTGGCCGGCCTGGCCGCGGCGGCCGCCGCCGTGCTCGGCCTGTTCCCCGCCCCTGACCCGCCGGCCGAGCCCGAGGTGACCCGCCTGGTCGAGGCCCATGCCACCGCCGGCCAGGGCACCGACCCGCTCAGCCGGTTGGTCCCGGTGGGCGTCCCCGTGTCGTTCGGCCGGTGAAGCCCCTCGTCGCCGGCACCGCCCTGACCCTGCTGACGGCCGCGTGGTCGCCGGCCATGGCCCAGTCCGCCGACGACCCCCTGGTCCAGGCCCGGCGGGCCGCGCGCGATCACTCCTTCACCGGACAGGTCGAGGTGCTCTGGCGGGATGCCGCCGGCGACCACGTGGCCACCGTCGACGTCCGCTCGGCCAACGGCTCGCTGGTCGTCTCGGGGACCAACACCGTGATGGACGCCCGTGATCGAGCGCGCTTCCTCCGCCGCCGCGAGGGCGGCTGGGACCTGTTGTGGTCGGCCACGTCGTCCTCGGCCGCCAACCCTCCCTCGTCGAGCAAGTACCGCACCGTCGAGACGGGCGCGGCGACGGTGGCGGCGCGGCCGGCGAGGGTCCTGGAGGTGCGCGAGGGCACCGTGTTGCGCCAGAGGCTGGCCCTCGACACGCTGACCAACCTGGTCCTGCGCCGGGAGCACCTCGGCGCCCGGGGCGAGGTCCAACGGGTCGTCAGCTTCACCGCGCTGAAGATCCCCGACGAGCCATCGGTCCCGGCGCCGCCGACTGCCAGCGAGGACCGCGCCGGGCGCGCCATCACCGCGGTGGCGCCGCCGTTCTCCGCCCCGCCGACGCTGCGGGAGGGCTACGAGCGGGTGGGGCTCTACGAGGAGGGCGGGATCGTGCAGGCGCTGTACAACGACGGGCTCTACGACCTGTCGGTGTTCCAGCAGCGGGGCCGCCTCAACCGGGGCGACGTCCCCGCCAGCGGACAGCCGGTGTCCCTCGGAGGCCGCCGGGCGTGGGCGTACAACTGGCCTGGAGGGCACGTGCTGCTGTGGCACGCGGCCGGGACCGTCTACGCCATGGTGAGCGACGCCCCGATGGAGCACCTGCTCCTGGCGGCCGACTCGTTGCCTGCCGCCGGGCGCAGCCTGTCGCTCGGAGAGCGCCTCCGCCGCATCTGCCGGTCCCTCGTGACGTTGTAGTTCCCCGCCCAACCGGAGGCCGGCCCGGAGAGCTAGCCCTGTGCCTGGGCGGCCTCCAGGCGACGGCGGCGAGCGATGCGGCGCCGCTCCCGCTCCGAGGCGCCGCCCCAGACCCCGTGGTCGATGCCGTTGCGCAGGGCGTACTCGAGGCAGGGCGTCTTGACCGGGCAGGTGGCGCACACCCGCCGAGCGATCTCCACGCCGACGCCGTCACTCGGGAAGAACAGCGAGGGAGACTCGGACCGGCAGTTCCCGTCAGCCATCCACACGGTGTCCATCGGCCCTCCTCCTTGGGCTCACCACAACGACAACGGGCCGGGACCGCTCCCGGTTCCACCTGTCCTACGGAGGAGCGGCGACCGGCGGATTCCAACGTTTCCGCTCTGTCCATGACGGGAATCGGCTCGGCGCAACCCGCGTTCGCGGGTTCGAGCTGATTCGCGCCGGAGGGCCCATGCACGAGAGACCGGTCTTCGAGTACCCGCCGTCGACCGCAGGTCCGCCGCCGGCACAGCCACCAAGGACTACCTCGCCTGTCCCGTCGGGTCACTGGTTGCTCGCCGCCCTCGTCGGCGCGGTCGTGGGGGCCCTGGTCGCCAGCGGCCTGGTCCTCGCCCTGGACGACGGCGGGGAAGGGACCGCCCGCTCGACGGCAGCGGACCGCCCGGCGGCGACGCTGGCCCGGCCGGGTGACATCCGCTCGATCCTCGCCAAGGTCGAGCCTGCGGTCGTGTCGATCAGCACCGTCGGCTTCACCAGCCGGTTCTTCGACGTCTTCGCCCAGGAGGGGGCGGGAACGGGGATGATCCTGACGCCCGACGGCGACGTCCTCACCAACGCCCACGTGGTGGCCGGGGCACGGACCATCCAGGTCAAGCTCGACGACGGGCGCACGTTCGACGCCGCCGTCGTGGGCAGCGACAACACCGCCGACATCGCCCTCCTGCGGCTGCAGGACGCTTCGGGCCTGCCGATAGTCGAGGTGGGGCGATCGGCCGACCTCCGGGTGGGCGACCAGGTCGTGGCCATAGGCAACGCGTTGGCCCTGCCCGGCGGGCCCACCGTGACCACCGGCATCGTCTCCGCCCTCGACCGCGCCATCGGCGAGTCGGCGCGCCAGCGCCTGGAGCACCTGATCCAGACGGACGCCGCCATCAACCCGGGCAACTCGGGGGGCCCGTTGGTCAACGTCAACGGGCAGGTGGTCGGGATGAACACCGCGGTCATCCAGCGGACGGGCACGGCCGAGGCGCAGAACATCGGCTTCGCCATCGCCAGCGACACCTTCCTCCCGGTCGTCGACGACCTCCGCCGCCGCGGCGGTGGCCAGGCGGGGGCGCCTCGAGCGTTCCTCGGCGTCACCACCGCGACCTTGCAGGGGAACGCCGGAGCGGTCGTGCTCGAGGTCGACCCGGGCTCTCCCGCCGAAGGCGCTGGCCTCCTCCCCGACGACGTGATCGTGCGGGTCGGCGACGAGCGCGTGACCTCGTCCGACGACCTGGGTGCGGCGGTGAGGAGCCACGACCCGGGCGACCGCGTCGAGGTCACGTGGATCCGCGGCGGCCGGCAGCAGTCGGCGACGGTGACGTTGGGCCAGAGGCCCGGCGGCTAGCTTGGCGGTTCCCATGTCCGAGTTCGGCATCGACCAGGAGGAGCAGCGGGCGCCCCGGGGGCACGTGCGCGTCGTCTACCTCGGTCCGGTGGCGCCCCACTGGGAGGTGGTCTCCGAGTTCGGCGACCGCAACGTGATCGAGGCGTTCCGCGAGCGGGCGCTGGCCCGCCTCCTGCTCCTGCCTCCCCACGACCCGCAGTTCCGGCGCAACCGCGAGCGGGTGGTCCGCGACGCCGAGCGAGAGGCGCTGATCCTCGACTGGGACCTGGGCGTGCCCGACGAGGACCTCGACGACACCGCGTAAGACGGCCGCTGCTCGTCCGGCCCAGGTGTTCGCTGACCGTTCACCTCGCGTTCACCACGAGTACAGCCCGCGGCCACCGCAGTTGCCTACCTTCGACATGTGCGACGACTCCGCTCCCGAAGGCTCACCCAGGTCACCCTCGCGCTCGTCCTGGCGGTGGGCGTCGCCGCCTGCGGCGGCGGCACCGGGTCGGGCGAGGCCGGCCGGCTGAGCGGGACGATCCGCGTCGACGGGTCGAGCACGGTGGCGCCGCTGAGCGAAGCCGCCGCCGAGCGGTTCATGGAGGAGAACAACCTGGTGCGCATCACCGTGGGGACGTCCGGGACGGGCGGCGGTTTCGAGAAGTTCTGCAATGGCGAGACCGACATCAGCGACGCCTCCCGGCCTATCAAGCAGTCCGAGGAGGAGGCCTGTGCCGCCAAGGGCATCAGGTACGAACAGCTCACCGTCGCCAACGACGGGCTCGCCGTCGTGGTGCACCCCCAGAACACGTGGGTCAGGTGCCTGACCGTCGACCAGCTCAAGCAGGTGTGGGGGCCAGGGAGCAACGTCTCCAACTGGAGGGACATCGATCCCAGCTTCCCCGACGAGAGGATCGCCCTCTTCGGCGCCGGCACCGACTCCGGTACCTTCGACTACTTCACCGAGGCTGTCAACGGCGAGGAGGGTGCGAGCCGCACCGACTACACCGCCAGCGAGGACGACAACGTCACCGTGAGCGGCGTGGCCGGCACGGAGGGCGCCCTCGGGTACCTGGGCCTCTCCTACGTGGAGGAGAACGAGGGAAGGATCAAGGCCGTGGCCATCGACGGCGGCAGCGGCTGCGTCGAGCCCAGCACCCAGACCGTGCAGGACAACACCTACAAGCCACTCGGCCGGCCGCTCTTCATCTACCCCAAGGCCGACGCGCTCGAGAGGCCGGAGGTCCAGGAGTTCGTCCGGTCCTACATCGAGAACGCCGAGCAGATCGCCGCCGACGCCCGTTTCGTCCCCATGACCGAAGCGCAGAAGCAGCAATCCCTGAGCCTCATGCAGTCGCTCCTCACCTCTTGAGCACGGCGGGAACGTTCGAGAGCGCCGGGGCCCTGAGCCGGGGGCTTGGCGTCCGCCGCCCGCGGTACGGCGAGATGGCCGTCAAGGCGGTGCTGGGCGCCTGTGCCCTTCTCTCGGTCGGCACCACGATCGGCATCGTCTTCGCCCTGCTACAGCCGACGATCGAGTTCTTCGGCGACGTCAGCATCGTCGAGTTCCTCACCTCCACCACCTGGTCGCCCCTCTTCGCCGACCCGCAGTTCGGCGTGCTGCCTCTGCTCTGCGCCACGTTGGTGATCACCGGCATCGCCCTCGGCGTCTCCATCCCCGTAGGCCTGCTCAGCGCCATCTACCTCAGCGAGTACGCCCGCCCCCGGGTGCGAAACCTCCTGAAGCCGACCCTCGAGCTCCTCGCCGGCATCCCCACCGTCGTCTACGGGTTCTTCGCCCTCACCTTCGTCACGCCGCTGCTCCAGGACCTGTGGCCGTTCGGGGACCCGCCCGGGGTCTTCAACGCCGCCTCGGCGGGTCTCGTCATGGGCATCATGATCGTCCCCACCATCGCCTCGCTGTCCGAGGACGCCATGGCGGCCGTCCCCCACTCTCTGCGGGAGGGGTCGTTCGCCCTCGGGGCGACCCGCCTCACGACGTCGCTCCGAGTCGTCTTCCCCGCCGCCTTGTCGGGGATCGTCGCCGCCGTCGTGCTCGGCATCTCCCGGGCGGTGGGCGAGACCATGATCGTGCTCATCGCCGCCGGGGGCACACCCAACCTGAGCCTGAACCCGGCCGAGGCCATGCAGACGATGACCGCGTTCATCGCCTCCGCCGGCATCGGCGACCAGCCGACGGGGAGCGTCGGCTACAAGACGATCTTCGCGGTGGGCTCGACGCTGTTCCTGATCACCTTCCTCATGAACCTGTTGAGCATCCGCCTCGTCCGCCGTTACCGGCAGGTGTACTGATGGCCGCTCCTGAGCCCGCCCGCCGCGCCGCGCTGGTGGGCGGCGGTGCCCGCCGGCTCGACGTCGCCCACTGGGCGTTCCGCGCCGCCATGGGCGTGAGCCTTCTCGTCGCCGTGGCGGCGCTGGTCGCGCTCCTCGTGCAGGTCATCACCGAGGGGTGGCCGCGGCTCAACCTCGACCTCGTCACCTCGTTCCCCTCCAGCCGGCCGAGGAGGGCGGGCGCCGAGTCGGCCATCTTCGGGACGCTCTGGGTGATGGGCGTCGTGGTCGTCACGTGCATCCCGGTGGGCATCGCGGCGGCGATCTACCTGGAGGAGTACGCCGACCGGACGCGCTGGTACAACCGTCTCATCGCGATCAACATCCAGAATCTCGCGGCGGTGCCGTCGATCGTGTACGGCATCTTGGGGCTGGCCTTCCTGGCCAGAGGGTGGGGGGACCTCGGCCCCACGGTGCTCGCCGCCGGGCTCACCCTCTCCCTCCTCGTGCTGCCCGTCGTGATCATCGCCTCGCGGGAGGCGATCCGCGCCGTCCCCCGCTCGATCCGGGAGGCGTCGTTGGCGCTGGGCGCCACGCAGTGGCAGACCATCCGCCGCCAGACGCTTCCGGCGGCCATCCCCGGCATCGCCACCGGCAGCATCCTGGCCCTGTCCCGCGCCATCGGCGAGGCCGCGCCGCTCCTGCTGCTCGGTGCCCTCACCTTCGTCACGTTCAACCCGACTGGGCTCGACAGCGCCTTCTCGGTCCTGCCTGTGCAGATCTTCAACTGGATCTCCCGGCCGCAGGAGGAGTTCCATGTGCTGGCGGCGGCGGCCATCGTGGTCCTGCTGGTCATCCTGCTGGCCATGAACGGCACCGCCATCTGGCTGCGACGGCGTTACCAACGGAGGTGGTAGTGGACGGCTTCCCAACCGAGACGGCCGACCACATCGGCACCGAGCCGGGCGCGACGGGCGACCGGTCGCTGCCCGTCGACCTGGGCTCGGCGGTCGGCTCCGGAGCGGACGGCGCCGAGAGCGACGAGACCGTCTTCGAGCTGAGGGACCTGGGCGCCAGCTACGGCGGCGTGCCGGCGGTGAGGGGCATCACGCTCGACGTGTACCGCAACCAGATCACCGCGGTGATCGGCCCTTCGGGCTGCGGGAAGAGCACCCTGATCCGTTGCTTCAACCGCATGAACGACCTCATCCCGGGGGCGGCCGTGCACGGCGAGATCCGGTACGAGGGCCAGGACCTCTACAGCCCCGACGTCGACCCCGTCGAGGTTCGGAAGCGCATCGGCATGGTCTTCCAGAAGCCAAACCCGTTCCCGAAGTCCATCTACGACAACGTCGCCTTCGGGCCGCGGACCCTGGGTCGCAAGAAGGGGCTCGACGAGTGCGTGGAGGAGTCGCTGCGCCGGGCCGCATTGTGGGAAGAGGTCAAGGACCGCCTGCGCGCCGACGCCTACAGCCTCTCCGGGGGCCAGCAACAGCGCCTCTGCATCGCCCGGGCGCTGGCGAACAACCCCGACGTCCTCCTCATGGACGAGCCCTGCTCGGCCCTCGACCCCATCTCGACCATCCACATCGAGGACCTGATGCACGAGCTCAGGCGCCAGCTGTCGATCGTCATCGTCACCCACAACATGCAGCAGGCCGCCCGGGTGTCGCAGTGGACGGCGTTCCTCACCGTGGAGCTGGGCGACGACGACCGTCGCATGGGTCGTCTCGTGGAGTACAACCACACGGAGAAGGTCTTCACCGCCCCGTCCGACTCGCGCACCGAGGCCTACGTCACCGGGCGGTTCGGGTGAGGGCAGGAGGACCGGGCCGGCGCCACATGGGATGACCCGCCGAGTCGGTTTCCAGGAGGCCCTCCGGGCGCTGCGCACCGACGTCGACTGGCTGGGCGCGCTGGCCGAGGAGGCGGTGCGGGGCGCGGTCGGCGGCCTCGTCGGGGAGGATCGCCGCAAGGCGGAGCTGGTGATCGCCGGGGACGACGACCTCGACCGGTTGTTCGTCGCCCTCGAGGAGCGGGCGTACGGGCTCATGGCCCAGCAGGCGCCGGTCGCCGTCGATCTGAGGGTCCTGGTGTCGAGCCTGCGGGTGATGGCCGACTACGAGCGCACTGGCGACCTGGCCGTGTCCATCGCCAAGCTGGCCATCGTCGACTGGTGGCGGGAGTCGACGTCTCTCATCCTGCTGGGCCAGATGGCCGACACCGCCCTCGACCTCATCGCCTCGGCCCGTTTGGCCTGGCGGGAGGGAGACCTGGACGTGGCTGCCGCCCTCGAACGGCGCGACGACGCGTTGGACGCGTCCTTCCGGCGCCTCGCCGCCCACCTCCTCGCCCAGGACGGGCCCGACGCGAGCGGTCTCGTCTTCCACGCCCTGCTGGCCGGGCGCCACCTGGAGCGCATCGCCGACCACGCCGTCGCGGTCGGCGACCGCGTCGTGTACATGCTCACCGGCGACCCCAGCTACCTGGTGGCGGAGATCAGCTGACCCGGTCCTACCATCGCCTGATCCGGAACTGGCGGGGCGTATCTTGGACGCGATGGACGTAGGCCCCACCGGCGTGGTCGCGGCGGTGGCCGGGGCGGTCTTTCTGGTCGCGGCGGTCTGGGTCTGGCGTTCCCGCCGCAACATCGCCCGCCGCCTCGGCGTCCTCGCCGCCCGTCTGGCCGACGAGACGGGCGAGGGGGACGGGCTCACGGGTGGCGGGCGCATCGACGGCAACCTCAGCCGCCTCGAGCGGTTGGCGGAGAGAGCCGTCACCGAGCGGGGCAACGCACGGCTGGCCCGCGACCGCCTCGAGCAGGCGCTGGGGGCGGTGTCCGAGGGTGTCGTCGTCTCCGACGAGCATGGCGAGATCGTGTTCACGAACGAGCAGGCCTCCGCGTTGATGGGACTGAGCCACGCCGACGTGCTTCCCCAGCAGGCGGTGACCGACCTCCTCAAGGACGCGGTCGAGGGGGAAGCCCGGTCCCAGACCCTCGACCTGTACGGACCGCCCCGGCGCACCCTCACCATCGCCGCCTCGCCGCTCGACGACGGCTGGCGCGGGGTCGGCGCGGTGGCGGTCATCGACGACGTCTCGGAGCGCCGGCGGCTCGAGGCGGTCCGCCGAGACTTCGTCGCCAACATCAGCCACGAGCTGAAGACACCGGTGGGAGCCCTGGCCCTCCTGGCCGAGACGCTCGCCGCCGAGGACGACCCCGAGGTCGTCAGCCGTCTGGCCCGCCGCCTGCAGAGCGAGGCCCAGCGGGTGGCCCGCGTCGTCGACGACCTGCTCGACCTGAGCCGCATCGAGTCCGAGGAGGCGCCGGCGCGCGAGCCGGTGCCCGTCCACCTGGTCGTGGCCCAGGCCGCCGAGCGGGTCAGGCCGGCGGCCGAGCGGCGGGCCATAACGATCACCTTCGGGGAGGCGTCCCGGCACACGACCGTCACCGGCGACCGGCGGCAGCTGGTGTCGGCGCTCTTCAACCTCCTCGAGAACGCGGTGAAGTACTCCAACGAAGGCTCGACCGTCGACGTCCGGTCCCGCACCGACGGGCAGTGGGTGGAGCTCGAGGTCAGAGACCGAGGCATCGGCATCCCCGCCCGGGACCTCGAGCGCATCTTCGAGCGCTTCTACCGCGTCGACCGCGGCCGCGGGCGCGACTCCGGCGGGACCGGCCTGGGGCTCTCCATCGTCCGCCACGTGGCCGCGAGCCACGGGGGCGACGTCCGGGTCGAGTCGCAGGAGGGCGAGGGCTCGACGTTCACGCTCCGGCTCCCCGCCGGTCCCGGCCCGATGGCGGTGTCCCCGGCCAAGGCAGGCTGACGGGAGGAGTCGGAGATGGCCGATCTGGGCGCCATGATCCTTGTCATCGAGGACGAGGAGTCGTTCGTCGAGGCCCTCACCGTCGGCCTCAAGCGGGAGGGCTTCCGGGTCCGGGTCGCCCGCGACGGCGCCGAGGGGCTGACGTTGTTCGACGTCGTCCAACCCGACCTCGTCCTCCTGGACGTCATGCTTCCCAAGGTTTCCGGCATCGACGTGTGCCGCGACATCCGCGCCCGTTCCCGCGTGCCGATCATCATGGTCTCGGCCAAGACGTCGGAGATCGACACCGTCGTGGGACTCGAGGTGGGAGCCGACGACTACGTGCCCAAGCCCTACCGCCTCCGTGAGTTGATCGCCCGCATGCGAGCGGCGCTGCGCCGCGCTCCCAGTCCCGCCGCGCCGTCCGGCGGGGTGGCCCTGGAGGTGGGCGACGTCCGACTCGACCCGGAGCGTCACGAGGTCTTCGTACGGGGCGAGCGGGTGAACCTTCCCCTGAAGGAGTTCGAGCTCCTCGAGGTTTTGCTCGACAACGCCGGGCGGGTGTTGACCCGCGACTCGCTGATCGACCAGGTGTGGGGGCGCGACTACGTCGGCGACACGAAGACCCTCGACGTCCACGTGAAGCGGTTGCGCGCCAAGCTGGAGGAGGAGCCGGCATCGCCGCGCCGCATCATCACCATCCGGGGCCTCGGCTACAAGTACGAGGCCGCCGCCAGCCCGGCGCAGTCGCCCCGCTGAGATCATCCGGACGGTCCGACACGGAGGCTTCCAATTGTCCGCCGAGCGGCCACACGCCGGTAGGGGGCCGTTCACCGGTGCGTCATCTGCCCCGCGTAGACATGGCGGGGCTGCGGCAGTCAGACGTGCCTTCGGTCCGCGACACCCACGACCGTCGCGGACCGGGCACGAGGACCGGATTCGGCGGACGTCTATTAGATGAGTTGCTGATCTACTTCGGTCGGGCCTGCGGCCCGAAGCGCTGAGCTGCGACTTCGCAGGCTCAGTCGCTGAGCAGCGCGATAGAACAGCAGTCATCTAGCGTGGAGATGGTGACCGACCTGGACTCCAGGACCGAGGCCGAGGACGAACCGGGCCAGGAGACCCCCGACGAGCAGGCCGAGGACGACGGCTCCGAGCGCGACGACCCGCGCTACCTCAATCGCGACCTGGCCTGGATCGACTTCGCCGCCCGGGTGCTGACCCTCGCCGAGGACGCCAAGCAGCCCCTGTTGGAGCGGGCCAAGTTCCTCGCCATCTTCAGCGAAGGGCTCGACGAGTTCTTCCAGGTGCGGGTGGCGGGG
>DATACM010000008.1:0-5176 GCA_036259055.1 Acidimicrobiales bacterium
CACCGCCACCAGGTCGGCGGAGGCGGCGAGGGCGGCCACGTCGAGCCACGAGAAGGCCTGGACGGCGTCGGTGTGGACCACCGCCTGCGGCGCCCGCTCCCGTACCAGGGCGGCCACGTCGGCCAGGGGCTCGACGGTGCCCTCCCGGTCGGCCACCGTGCCCTGCAGGGCCGCGGCCATGGCGACGATCCCGGCCACGTTGTGGGTGCCGCTGCGCCGGAGCCGCTCCTGGCCGCCGCCGTGGATGATGGGCGCCAGGACCACCCCCTCGCGCACGACGAGGGCGCCCACCCCCTTGGGGCCGCCGAACTTGTGGGCGCTCACCGCGACGAGGTCGGCCGGCGCGGCCAGGGCGGCGACGTCGAGCCACGGGACCGCCTGCACGGCGTCGGTGTGGAGCACGGCGTGGGGCGCCCGCTCCCGGACCACCTCGGCCACCTCGGTCAACGGCTGGATCGTGCCGACCTCGTTGTTGGCCAGCATCACCGAGACGACGCCGACGCTCGGCTCGAGCAGCTCGGCCAGGCCGTCGAGGTCGACGAGGCCCGACGGGGCGACCGGCGCGACCCGGCCGTCGAGGGTGTCGCAGGCGTGCACCACGGCATGGTGCTCGATGGCGGTGCTCACGACCGGCCCGGGCCGGAGGGCGTGCGTCCCGAGGATGGCGAGGTTGTCGGCCTCGGTGCCGGTGCCGGTGAACACGACCTCACCGGGCTGGGCGGCCAGGCACGCGGCGACCACCTCCCGAGCCTCCTCCACCGCCTTGTTGGCCTCCCGGGCGACGGCATGGGAGCCGGACGGGTTGCCGAAGCGCTCGGAGAGGTAGGGAAGCATGGCCTCGACCGCCTCCGGCCGCATCGGCGTGGTGGCCGCGTGGTCGAGGTACACCGTCATACGCACAGACTACGCCCGGTGCTCTGCTGGACTGGCGGGCATGGACTACGACGACGAGCGGGCCGAGGCGTACGACCGGCGTCACGCCGAGCGCTTCGCCGAGGCGGACGCCACGGCCGAGCTCCTCGTCGGGTTGGTCGAGGGCAGGGCCGGAGCGCGGGTCCTGGAGCTGGGGATCGGCACCGGTCGGCTGGCCCTCCCCCTGGCCGAGCGGGGACTCGAGGTCCACGGGATCGACTCGTCGCCCGCCATGGTCGACCGCCTGCGGGCCAAGCCGGGAGGCGCCGACGTGCCGGTGGTCATCGGCGACTTCGTGGACGTGGGCTCGCTCGTCGAGGGCGTCTACGACCTCGTGCTCCTGCCGTTCAACGCCCTGTTCGAGCTGCTCTCCCAGGACGAGCAGTGCCGCTGCCTCGCCGGCGCCGCCGCGCGCCTGGCGCCAGACGGTGCCCTCGTGGTCGAGGCTCTGGCCCCCGAGCTCACCCGCCTGGAGCGGTCGCTGACGGTCACGTCTCTCGCGGCCGACGAGGTCGTCCTCCAGGCCACGTCCCACGACCCCCTCACCCAGGTGGTACGGGGCCACGACGTCGTGCTGACCGAGACGGCACCCGCCCGCCTCCGCCCCTGGGCCATCCGCTACGCCACCCTGCCGGAGATCGATCTCATGGCCCGGCTCGCGGGCTTGCGCCTGCGCGAGCGCTGGGGCGGCTGGCACCGGGAGCCGTTCACGGCGGACAGCTCGCGGCACGTGTCGGTGTATGCAGGCCCAGCAGGGGTAGTAGGCAGTCAGCCATGAGCCTCACCCGACGCATAGCCCGGCCGTTGCTGGCGGCGCCGTTCATCTCGGGCGGGATCGACACGCTGCGGAACCCCGAGCCGCGGGTGGAGATGGCCGAACCGGTCGCGCCGCCCATCGCCGAGCGCCTGCCCCTCCCGGACGACACCGACCAGCTGGTCAAGGTCAACGCCGCCGTGCAGGTCGTGGCGGGTATCTTCCTCGCCATCGGGTGGCTGCCCCGGCTGGCCGCCTGCGACCTGGGTGGGTCGCTCGTGCCGACGACGCTCGCCGGCCACCGCTTCTGGGAGAAGGACGATCCGGCTCAGCGCCACCAGCAGCAGATCCACTTCGTCAAGAACGTGGGCCTGCTCGGCGGATTGATCCTCGCCGCCTTCGACACCGGCGGTGCGCCCTCGGTGGGGTGGCAGGCCAGGCGGGCCGCCCGGCGCGTCCGCAAGAAGGTGTCCTGAGCCGGGAGGCCTTCACCCCCCGCCGCAGAAGCGCCGCTCGGCCGCGAAGGGGTCGGTGGGGATGCGGAGCGTCGTGCGGCGGAGAGAGCCGGTGAGGTTCCTCCAGAACCGGGCGGGCGACATGGGAGCCCGAACGGACTCCTGGAGCTCCCGCAGCTCGCCACACCCCAACGCGCGGCGGGCGGCGGCGACGTGCGCCGGGTCGGCCCCCTCGGGCGGGGGCGCCGCCGGGTCGGCGTAGTCGGCGAGCACCCAGACCCACGAGACGGGCTTCTCGTGGCCCGGGAACAGGAGCCGCCGCTCCAGCGCGAAATGGGCCCCGAGCGGGTAGGCGAGGCTCCACTCGTCGGCGATCGTCTGGTCGAGGGGGACCACCGCGCCCACCGTCCCGAGCCAGCCCCCGTGCACGACCAGCCGCGACCCCACGTCGGGCCGCGCCCTGGTCTTCAGGAAGTTGTTGGTGGAGCCGTAGAGGACCGTCGGCTCGCCCGTCGCCAACGCCGCCTCGACCTGCTCGGGGAAGCGGGGGAAGCCCCGTATCCACTGCTCCGCGGTCACCGGGTTGGGGGTCTTGGTGACGGCCCAGTCGACGTACCGGACGTGCTGCACGCCGGGGTGACCGGCGAACGGCGGGCGCAGCGGGGTCAGCCCGATCAGCGCCCAGACGACGGTCGCCGACGCCAGGACCACCGTCGCCCGGGTGAGTGGTACGACGAGGACCGGCAGCAGCACCGTCATCAGCGGCGGGAGCAGCATGCGGGCGTGCATGAAGTCGCCGCCGACGGCGACGACGTACAGCAGCATCACCAGACCGGCAATGACCGGCGTGACGACGACGATCTCACGGCCCAGCCGCCGCCACCTGAGCCACAGCACGGCCAGCAGCAAGGCGACACCAACCAGCGGCCACCACAGCCAGTACGGGCCCCCGAAGTCGCCGACGTAGCGCAGGCCGCGCGACCAGTAAGGGGACATCCCCTCCTTGGCCAGGGCGGGCAGCGGCACCAAGACGCCGTAGTAGCCCGCCCGGAAGACCTCATAGGCCAGAGGCAACGCGCCCGCCGCCAGCAGGAGCAGGAGCGCTCGCTTGACGCTCGACCAGGTGAGCACGACCAACGCGAGGAGGAAGAACACCGAGATGAGGGCGAACTCCGGCCGGATCATCGGTCCCAAGCCGAAGGCCACCGCCACGACCGCGGCCTCACGGCCGCTGAGACCGTCGCCCGCGCGCACGAGCAGCCACCAGCACACGCCGAGCCAGCACGTCCCCAGCCCGGTCTCCATCCCCGATGTGGCGAAGTCCCATACGGGCGGAACGGCGATGAGGACGACGACGCCGGCGGGGACGAGCAGCGGGCGCGCCTCCTCACCGGCGTACAAGCGGCACGTGACGGCCAGCGCCACGGCGAGGCCCACGACCGTGAGGACGAGACCGCCGAAGACCGCGACGCGCTCGGGGCTCACTCCGCTGACCCAGCTGCCCAAAGCGACCATCCAGGGCCACACCGTGCTGGTCGAGGCCTCGGCCCGCTCGGTCACGTTGAAGATAGGGCCGTTCCCGGCCAGGATCTGCCGGACGACCCGCGTGTAGATGAGCCCGTCGTCGGACATGAAGCGGCGCGAGTAGCCGAGGACGAGCACCGCCGCCGCCGGGACCACGACGAGGCCGGCACGCCAGGCGTGAGGAACCCATGCGCCGGGTCGTCGCCGTTGTGGCCTGTCGTCGCCGCCGTGCGGCTCGAGGACCGGGGTCTCCTGCTGGAGCCCGGTCCGCCGCGCGACCACGTCCCAAGCCTAAGCGAGCGCCGGACAACGGCGAGGGATACGCCTCTTACAGTTTGGCGATGAGCAAGATCCGGGTCAGCACGCTGATCAGAGCGCCCCGACCGGTGGTCTGGCGGGCCGTGCGGGACATCGCCTCCCACGTCCGGTGGATGCATGACGCCGACCGCATCCGCATCACGTCGCCGCGCTCCGCCGGCGTGGGGACGACGTTCGTGTGCGACACACGGGTCGGCCCCTTCCGCCTGAGCGACCGCATGGAGGTCGTCGAGTGGCGGGAGCGGCGGGCCATGGGCATCCGCCACACCGGCCTCGTCCGCGGCGTCGGCCGCTTCACCCTCCGGACCCGTCCCGGAGGCACCCTCTTCACCTGGGAGGAGCGCCTGCGCTTCCCGGCGTGGATGGGCGGGCGGCTGGGGGCGATCGTCGCCAAGCCGGTCCTGCGGAAGATGTGGAAGCGCAACCTCGCCACCCTGAAGCGGATGGTCGAGGCCGGCTGAGCCTTTCGCCTCGCAACCGGAGGTTGCTCAGCGAGTTGTGAGGCGCTCCGCTCGACCGGCGGAGCCGGCCTCGCTTCGCCGTCTTTCTTCGCCGAGCTGCGCTCGGCAGTGTCACCAGCCGGAGCGGCCGCCTACGGCGGCGAACAGCGGCCGGCGACGAGGCACCCTCAGGGCTACTCGGTGGACGACAGCCAGACGACGCTGAACGGAGAGAGGTCGAGGGCGAGGGACTGGGCAAGGCCGTGCCAGCTGACGGGCTCGGCCCAGCGGTCGCCGTCCTGCTCCGGGTTGTCGCCGCCGTAGGCGGACGACGCCGTGTCCAGCACCTGCTCCCACCGGCCCGGCCGGGGGACGCCGATGCGGTAACCCCCCCGGTGGAGCCCCGAGAGGTTGGCCACGCACACGACGACGCGGTTGCCTTCGGCGGAGAACCGCGCGAACGACAGCACGTTCTGGTCGGCGTCGTTGGCGTCGATCCAACGGAAGCCGGCCGGGTCGTACTCGAGCTCCCAGATGGCCGGGTGGGTGACGGCCAGGTGGTTGAGGGACCGCACGACGGCAGCCTCGACTGGCACCTCCTCGACGATCCCGGGCACGGCGGCGTGCACGCCCTCGTGCGGTCCCTCAACCACCTGGCCGTCACCCACCCGGCCATCTGGGAGCTCGAGTACGACCCGGCCGGCTTCCGTTGGATCGACGCCAACGACGCCGACCAGAACGTGCTGTCGTTCGCGCGGTTCTCCGCCGAAGGC
>DATACM010000009.1:0-1893 GCA_036259055.1 Acidimicrobiales bacterium
CGGTGACGTCGCCGGCCAGCTCGTCGGGCGCGTCGCCCACCGCCTCGTCGACCGACTGGTAGATGGAGAACACCTTGGTGAGACCGGTGATCTCGAACACCTTGAGGATGCGGCTCTGGGTGCAGACCAGGAAGAGGTCTCCGCCGTGGCTGCGCAGGCGCTTGAGCCCGCCGACCAGCACGCCCAGGCCGGTGGAGTCGAGGAAGTCCACGCCCTCCAGGTCGACGACGATCTGGTGCTTCCCTTCGCTGACCAGCTCGATCAGCCGCTCACGGAACCGGGGGGCGGTGTAGACGTCGACCTCGCCGTGCACGCTGAGCACCGCGTACTTGCCCCGTTCTGTGACGTCGAGGCCGAGATCCATGCAGCTCCTTCCCTGGTGTGGCTCAACGGTACCAACTCGGTCCTCGGTACCCGGACTCTCCTCCTAGAACACACCGGTGGCGAGATAGCGCACGCGGGCGGCGATGTTGACGGCGTGGTCGCCCAGCCGCTCGTAGAACCGGCCCACCAGGGCGAGCTCGATGGCGACGGGGATCGAGAGCTTTCCCGACGCCAGCTCGGCGATGAGGCTGACGTGCAGGTCGTCGAGCTCGTCGTCCTGCTCCCGCAGGCGAGCCACCGCTTGGCCGTCGCGCTGGGCGTACGCCTCGGCCGAGGCCCGCCACATCTCGACGCCCGTGCGGCCCATCTGCTCGATGAGCCCGCGCACCCGGGGGGTGAGCTCGCCGGTGAGCCCCCGGACCGCCCGCTGGGCGATGTGCTCGGCCAGGTCGCCGCTTCGTTCGAGCTCGGGGACGATCCGCAGGACGGAGAGCAGGAACCGGAGGTCGACCGCCATGGGCGCCTGGAGGGCGAACTGGCGCTGGACCAGGCCCTCCACGTCGACGTACAGGGAGTCGAGCATCTCGTCGCGGGCGACGAGGGCCCGAGCCCCCTCCCGGTCACCGACCAGCAGCGCCTCGGTTGCCCCCGCCAGCCCCTCGCTCACCAGCGCGAACAGCCGGAGGACCTGCTCGTCGATCCGCTGCAGGTCCCGCTGGAACGCGGTGCGGAGCTGCTCGGGCAATGTCTCTCCTCCCGGCCGGGCCCGGCCCCGCCGTCAGTCTCGCTCGACCGGCGGCTGGCCGATGAGCACCGAGTCCCACGCTTCCTCGTCGGGCTCTTCGTCATCGGCTGCCTCGTCGGCGACGGGAACGGCCTGGCGGGCGGGCGCCGGCCTCCGCCACTCCTGGGGCTCCCACTCCGAGACCTCTTCGCCTGCCGCGAGCGTGTCGGTGTCGGCCTCCGCCGCAGGGTGGGCCTCTGTCGCGGGGGCGGCGGGGGAAGGCGCCTCCTCCTCGACCGCGGGGGCGGGCACGGCTGGCTCCTGGGGCGGAGGCGCCTCCACCGCGACGTCCGCGCTGGACACCGGCTCGGGCACGCCCTCCTCGCCGGCGGGCGTCGGGCGCTCGGGGGCCGGCGACGGTGCCGGCGGGAAGGAGGCAGGCGGCGGTGGCGGTGCCTCCGAGGGTGCGGCGACCTCGCTCGCCGGGGGCTCGGCCGGCGACGGGGCGGTGTCGCCAAGTGCCTCCCCAGTGGCCACCTCCGGCTCCGGCTCTGAGGGAGGAGGCGGCGGGAAAGCAGGGAACGCCCGGCGGATGGCGGCGGCCGCCATCTCGGGGCCGGTCGGGGTGGCGGCCTCGCCGGCCTCTGCCTCGACGGGACGCCCGAACTCGGCTCGGGCGCTCCTCGAGGCGGCGGCGATGGCAGCGGCGGCGACGGCTGCTTCGGTGGCGGCGGCGGCGGCCGCCTGGCTCGCGGCACCGGAGGCCGCTTCGGTGGCGGCGGCCCGCGCCGCTTCCACCGCGGCGGTGACGGCCGCTTCGGTGGCCGCCGTGACGGCTGCCTGGG
>DATACM010000010.1:0-3872 GCA_036259055.1 Acidimicrobiales bacterium
CCCAAGGACACGGGCAAGCGGGTCAAGAAGAAGGTCTGCATCTTCTGCAAGGACCACATCGCCTGGGTCGACTACAAGGACGTGAACCTGCTGCGCCGGTTCATGTCCGACCGGGGGAAGATCCGAGCCCGGCGGGTATCGGGGAACTGCATCCAGCACCAGCGCGACGTGGCCACCGCCATCAAGACGGCGCGAGAGCTCGCCCTGCTGCCCTACGTCCAGCGGGCCGCCTCGGAGAGCCGGGCCGGGCGGGGCGGGCGAGGCGGGCGCACCGACCTCCTGGTCGGAGCGCCCCCCGGCGAGATCGCCGGCACCGGAGCCGACGAGGGTGCGCTCGCAGAGGATGAGGTCGGCATCGAGGAAGGCATCCCGCTCGACGAGGAAACTACCGGCGTGGCCGAGGGCATCGACTTGGGCGAGGATGTCCAGGTCTGATGAAGGTGGTCCTGCGAGCCGACGTCCCCAACGTCGGCAACAAGGGCGACGTCCTCGACGTGGCCGACGGCTATGCCCGCAACTTCCTCGTCCCCCGGGGCCTGGCCCTCCAGGCCTCCAAGGGCGCGGTGGCCCAGGCCGTCTCCATGCGCCGGGCCCGCGAGCAGCGGGAAGCCCGTGAGCGAGGCTCGGCCGAGGACGTGGCCGCCCGGCTCACGCCCCAGGTGATCACCATCGCCGCCAAGGCGGGCGCCGAGGGCCGCCTGTTCGGCTCGGTGACCGCCGCCGACGTCGTGGCGGCGGTCGAGTCCCAGACCGGCGTCGCCCTCGACCGCCGCAAGGTGCACCTCGAGGACCCCATCAAGGCCCTGGGCCGCCACGAGGTGCCGGTGCGGCTGCATTCGGCCGTCGAGCTGCGCCTGGCCGTGGAGGTTGTCGCAGCCTCCTAGTACCCTCGAACGCATGTTCGAGAGGGCGGCCTGTCCCCCGGAAGTTCACAGCGTTCGCGGTCTAGCGTTCCCCAGCGTCCTCCCGGCAGGGTGAGACGGAAATGGTGCAGTCGATCGACGACGCCCGGCGCCGTCAGCCCCCCGGTGCGGGGCGGGTCCCACCCCACAACCTCGAAGCCGAGGAGTCGCTGCTCGGAGCCATGCTGCTCAGCCGCGACGCCATCGTCGCCGCGGTCGAGGCCCAGGTCTCCGCCGACGACTTCTACAAGCCGGCCCACGGCCACGTCTTCGACGCCATCACCTCGCTGTACGGCCAGGGGGAGCCGGCCGACCCGGTCACCGTGGCCGAGGAGCTTCGGCGGGCGGGAGTCCTCGATCCCGTCGGCGGCCCCGCCGCCCTCATCTCCCTGCAGGCCCGCACCCCGGCCATCGGCAACGCCACCCGCTACGCCAGCATCGTCGAGGAGTACGCGCTCCTCCGGCGGCTGATCGCGGTCGCCGGCGACATCGCCGAGCTCGGCTACTCCGTCCCTGACGACGTGCTGGCCGCCATCGACACCGCCGAGTCGCTCGTGTTCGAGGTCGCCCAGCGCCGGGTCACCGACACCATGCTCCCCATCCGCGAGCTCCTCGAGCGCCACCTCGACCACATCGAGGCGCTCTACGAGCGGGGCCAGGACATCATCGGTGTCCCTACCGGCTACATCGACCTCGACCAGCAGCTCGCCGGCCTCCAGCCCTCCAACCTCATCATCGTCGGGGGCCGGCCGGGTACGGGGAAGGCGCTGAGCGTCGACACGCCGATCGCCACCCCCACCGGGTGGACGACGATGGGCGAGCTCACCGTCGGCGACCAGGTCTTCGACGACCAGGGCCGCCCCTGCCGGGTGTCGTTCGCCACTCCGGTGATGCGGGGCCGCCCGTGCTTCGAGGTGTGCTTCGACGACGGCTCCGCCCTCGTCGCCGACGCCGACCACCAGTGGCTCGCCTCCGGGCGCGTGGTCACCACCCGGCAGATGGTCGAGGAGGGCGGGCATTGGCAGGTGCCCCTGGCCATGCCCCTCCACTGCCCCGGATTGGGTCAGGAAAGGTGCCCGAAATCGACCGATTTCCGCGCCAGAACGTCCGTCATGGCCCTCGGCGCTCTCCGGGCTCCGGTCCGGGACCGCATGACGCTCTTGCAGGAGCTCATCGACACGCTGGGCGCCGTCGACCGCAGGACGGGCGTAGCCGCGCTCTGCGGCACCGACCGCTCGCTGCTCGAGCACGCTCGCGAGCTGGTGTGCTCGTTGGGCTACAAGCCCGGGCCGGTCGAGGCGCGAGCCCCGACGGGCTGGCGGCTCTCGTGGAGCCTGCTCGAGTGGGGACGGCACGGGCGCCGCGCCATCACCGCCATCCGTCCGGTGCCGTCGGTGCCGGTCCGCTGCATCACCGTCGACTCGCCGAACCGCCTCTACCTGGCGGGGAGGTCGATGATCCCCACGCACAACACGTCGTTCGCTTTGGGCATCGCCGCTCACGCCGCCCTCGACGCCCACACGCCCGTGCTCGTCTTCTCCTTGGAGATGAGCCACCTCGAGCTCACCCAGCGGCTCCTGTGCTCCGAGGCGCGGGTCGACGCCACCCGCATGCGCAACGGGCGGCTGCTCGACACCGACTGGCCGAAAATCAGCCACGCCGTCGGCCGCCTGGCCGAAGCCCCGATCAACATCGACGACAACCCCCACCTCACGGTGATGGAGATCCGCGCCAAGGCCCGCCGGCTCAAGAGCCGCCAGGGCCTGGGACTGATCGTCATCGACTACCTCCAGCTCATGACCGGGCGCCAGTCGGCCGAGAACCGCCAGGTGGAGGTCTCCGAGATCTCCCGCGGGCTCAAGATCCTCGCCCGCGAGCTCGAGGTGCCCGTGGTGGCGCTCTCGCAGCTGTCCCGCAACCTCGAGACGAGGGCCGAGAAGCGACCAGTTCTGGCCGACCTTCGTGAGTCGGGCTGCATGCCCGCGACCACGCGGCTGATGCGTGCCGACGACGGAAGCGAGGTCACCCTGGGCGAGCTCGTGCTGAGCCAGGAGCAACCGCTCGTCTGGTCGCTCGACGATCGGTGGAGGATCGTTCCCCGCCGCCTGCTTCGAGCCTTCCCGTCGGGCATCAAGCCGGTGTTCCGGTTGCGGCTCCGTTCGGGGTATGAGGTTGAAGCGACGGCCAACCACCCGTTCCGCACGATCTCCGGGTGGGTGCAGCTCAAGGACCTCTGCGTCGGCGATGCCATAGCCGTTCCGCGGCGCCTGCCCGCGCCACTCGAACACCAGACGTGGGACAACAACGAGCTCGTCCTACTCGCGCATCTCCTCGGCGACGGCAGCATTGGACCGAGTGGGGTGAAGTACGCGACCGCCGATCCGGCGAACAAGGCAATCGTGGAGGAGACGGCCCGCCGCCTGTTCGACATCACTGTGACTGGGAAGATCCTTGGCCGCACGTGGCAGCTGTGGCTTCCGAGCCCGTATCACCTGACCCACGGCCGCCGGCACCCGGTTCGGAACTGGCTCGAGCCGCTTGGCTTGTGGGGTTCCCGTTCGCACGACAAGTTCATCCCCGAGGCGCTGTTCGAGCTCAGCGACGGTCAGATCGCGCTGTTCCTTCGACACCTTTGGGCGACTGACGGGTCGATCACCTGCTCACGGAACAACCGCGGGAACGTGGTCCGCATCTACTACTCGTCCACAAGTCGGGGGCTGGTCGACGGGGTTCGACGGCTGCTCCTCCGGCTCGACGTGCGGAGCCGAGTGAGCCGAGCGCGCAAGAGTGGCTACCGGGATTGGTGGCACCTCACCGTCACGGGTGTCGAAGACATGACCCGTTTCCTCACCCGGGTGGGATGTCATGGGCAGCGTGGTGAGACCATCCCGAAGGCTGTGGCGGCGCTGGCGACGATCCGACCCAACCCCAACGTGGACCTAGTTCCCTGGGAGATCGCCCACGGCGTCA
>DATACM010000011.1:0-5570 GCA_036259055.1 Acidimicrobiales bacterium
TGCCCGTAGCGGTCCAGGACGAGCGCCACTGAGGTGTGCCCGGCCCACGTCGCGATCTGCTTGGGAGAACCACAAGGAGCTGGACGCCATGCTGGCCACCCAGGCAGCAGCCGCGGGCGTGACCTACGTCGAAACATACGGGCCGAGCGTCGGCCACGACGCCTGCCAGCCTCCCGGCTTGCGGCGGATCGAGCCGCTGGCTCCACTGTCGCCGGCGGCGCCCGTTCACCCCAACGCCCTCGGCTGGCTGACGCCTCACCGGACGACGACCGTGCCCCGCATGTTGGGGTGCAGCGTGCAGACGTAGTCGTAGGTGCCGGGCTGGCTGAACGTCCGCTGCCAGGACCCCGACTTCTGCTTGGGGCTGGCGGCACCGTCGGCGAAAGCGACGTCGTGCGTCGCGCTGTCCCTCCACACCCAAGCCACCGTGTCACCAGCGGGGATCTCCACGGTCTCGGGCGAGAAGGCCATGTCGTCGATGACGACGGTGGCGGCGGCGGTCCCGGTGGCCGGCGCGGCGGTGCGCCGGAGGTCGTCGTCGCTGGTGCCGCAGGCGGCGAGGACGGCGGCGATCATCACGACCAGCGCGATCAATCGAAGTCGGCGGGGCATGCGTTCTCCTTTGGGAGGGGGTTCAGCGGGCGGCGGGCACCGGCTCGGATGCCTCTGCAGGCCGGCCGGAGCGGGTGCCCTCCACGTGGATGGCGGGAAGGACGGCGCCGAGCCAACGGGGCAGCCACCAGTTGCGGTCGCCGAGGAGGGCCATGGTGGCGGGCACCAGGACGAGGCGGACGACCGTGGCGTCCACCAGCACGGCGGTGGCCAGACCGAGTCCGAACAGCTGCAGGGCGCGGTCCGGCGAGAGCACGAAGCCGGCGAAGACGACGATCATGATGGCGGCGGCGGCGGTGATCACCCGAGCTGTGGCGGCGAGACCGGAGGCGACCGCTTCGCCGTTGTCGGCGGTGAGGTCGTACTCCTCCCGGATGCGGGAGAGCAGGAACACCTCGTAGTCCATCGAGAGCCCGAAGACGATGGCGAAGAGCATCATGGGGGCCCAGGCCTCGACCGGCCCCGGCTCGCCCACGCCCAGCAGGTCGGCGCCCCAGCCCCACTGGAAGACGGCCACGACCACGCCGTAGGCCGCACCGATCGACAGCAGGTTCATGACGACGGCCTTGAGCGGGACGAGCACGCTGCGGAACACCGCCATGAGGACGACGAACGACACGGCCAGCACCACGGCGATGAACACCGGCAGCCTCGAGGCGTTGAAGTCGGCGAAGTCGACGACCGCCGCCTGGGCGCCGCCGACGTGAACGGTCAGGTGGGTGCCGGCGGTGGCGGCGGGGATGACGCCGTCCCGGAGCCGGTGGACGAGCTCGGGGGTGGCCTCGTCCTGCGGTGCCGTGCTCGGGATGACCTGCACGAGTGCCACCCGGCCTCCGGGGTTGCGGATCGGCGGCGTCACGGTCGCCACCCCCTCGGTCGTGGCCAGGCGGGCGACCAACCGGTCGAGGGCACCGGCAGAACGCTCGTCGGGTGCAGAGGCGGCCAGGAACAGCGGCCCGTTCGCGCCCGGCCCGAACCCCTCGGCCAGGAGGTCGTAGGCGCGGCGGGTGGTGTCGCCGGTCGGGCGGTTGCCGGCGTCACCGAAGCCGAGCCGCATGGCGAAGGTCGGCAGGGCGAGGGCTACCAGCAGCCCCAGGCCGATGGCGGCGGGGATCGCGGGGCGCCGCTCGACCAGGCGGCTCCACCGGTGCCAGAAGCCCCCGACCGTGTCGGTCGCGGCGTGCCGGTGGGGAAGTCCGAGGCGGTCGATGTTGCGACCGACGAAGCCGAGGACGGCGGGGAGCAGCGTGACCGAGGCCAGCATCGTCATGGCCACGCCGCTGGCGGCCGCGATACCCAACGCCCGGTTGACGTCGAGGCCGACGACGAGCAGGCCGAGCACCGACACGACGACGGTCGTGCCGGCGAGGAGCACAGCTCGCCCGGCGGTGTCGATGGCCAGCTCGACCGCTCCCTGGGGTTCGTGGCCCGCAGCCAGGGCTTGCCGGTAGCGGGTGACGATGAACAGGGCGTAGTCGATGCCGACGCCGATCCCCAGCATCATCACGAGCTGCAGGGTGAAGCTCGGCATGGTGACCGCCTTGGCGAGCAGCATGACGACGGCCGCACCGGTCCCGATCCCGAACAGGGCGGTGACCAACGGCAACCCCATCGCCAGCAGCGACCCGAAGGCCACCAGCAGGATCACGACCGCGGCGAGCATGCCGACGGCTTCGCTCCCGCCTTCGGCTTCCTCGGCGAAGCGGTCGCCTCCGAGTTCCAGCTGCGCCGCAGGAACACCGGCCTGGCTCGCCAGGGTGCGAATCTCCTCGACCGCGTCGGCGTAGGCGGCATCGCTGCGGTCGGCCAGGGCGATCTCCGCGAAGGCGATCGTCCCGTCCGGGCTGATCTGCGACCGTCCGCCCTCGGCGTAGGGGCTGGCGATCGTCACGTCGGGCACACGTTCCCGGATGCGTTCGAGCAGGGCCGTCACCGGCTGCTGCACCTCCGGATGAGTGACGCCTTGTTCAGCGGCGATGACAAGTTGTCCCTGGAAGCCGGCCCGGGTGGAGAAGCCGCCCGACTCGAGGAGGTCCACGGCGGCCTGGCTCTCGGAGCCAGGGAGCTTGAAGTCGTCCTCGAACGTGCCGGCCGCCACGCCGGCTACGACGAGGAGGGCGATCAGGCCGAACACCCAGCCGGCGAGGAGGATCCGGCGGCGGCGATAGCAGGTACGGGCGAGACGGCGAAGGGCAGAAGGTCGTTCGGTCACCATGGTTTGACCGTACGAACGGGCGGCTGAAACGTCGTCTGCCCCGTGGAGGTTGTTGTGTTACTCCCGCCGCGGTACTCGCGTCAGACGCTGGCCAGGCCGGTCTGGAAGGCCACCACGACGAGCTGGGCCCGGTCCCGCGCGGCGAGCTTCTGCATGATCCGGCTCACGTGGGTCTTGGCCGTGAGCGGGCTCATGTACAGCCGGTCGGCGATCTCCTGGTTCGACAGCCCCTGGCCGACCAGGGCCAGCACCTCGCGCTCGCGTTCGGAGAGCACGTCCAAGCGGGCGCGGTCCGGCGCGGCGTGCGGCGTGGCGGCGAAGGCGTTGACGACGCGCCGGGTGACGGAGGGGGTGAGCAGGGCGTTGCCCTCGGCGACGGTCCGGACGCCGGCCCGCAGGTCCTCCGGTTCCACATCCTTCGTCAGGAACCCGCTCGCCCCCGCGCGCAGGGCCTGGAAGACGTACTCGTCCACCTCGTACGTGGTGAGGACGACCACCTTGACGTCCTTCAGATCGGGGTCCCTCACGATGCGACGGGTTGCTTCGATGCCGTCGACGCCCGGCATCCGCACGTCCATGAGGAGCACGTCGGGACGGGCGGCGCGAGCCAGCTCGACCGCCTCGGCACCGTCTCGGGCCTCTCCGACGACGGTGATGTCGTCGGCCGCGTCGAGCAGCGACACGAAACCGGCCCGGACCAGGGCCTGATCGTCGGCGATCGCAACGCCGATCATGGTGCCCGCCGTCGCTCCCGGGGGATCGTCGCGGTCACACGCCATCCGCGGGCCTGGTCGGGACCGGCCTGGAGGTGGCCGCCCAGCGACTCCACTCGCTCACGCATGCCGTCGAGGCCGAACCCCTGGTGGCCGCCACCGGTGGGCGATCGCCGCCCGATCCCGTCGTCGGCGATCTCCACTCGTAGGTCTGGTCCGTCAACGCCCACCTTCACCGTTGCCGTGCGGGCCTGGGCGTGGCGGACCACATTGGTCAGGCTCTCCTGGACGACCCGGTAGGCGGTGAGCTCGGCAATCTCAGTGGCTGCGCCCGGAGGGACGTCGACGGTCAGGTCGATGTGCACGCCGGCCGCCTCGGCGACGGCCACCAGGTCGCCGAGGCGATCGAGGCGCGGGGCAGGGGCCGTGGCGGTCGGGTCGGCACCGTTGCGCAACACCGCCACCATGGCCTGGATCTCCTCCATGGCCTCCCGCCCGGCGGCCCGGATCGTGCCGAGCGCGGTGGCGGCAGCGCCGTCGGAGCCGCGGGCGAGGGCGTCCTGGCCCACCCCGGCCTGGACGGTCATCACCGAGACCGTGTGGGCGAGGACGTCGTGGAGGTCGCGGGCGATCCCCAGCCGCGTCTCGGCGACGCGCCGCTCGGCTTCCGCGTCGCGCTCGGCTTCCGCCCGCAGGGCGCGAGCCTCGTACTCGGCCACCAGGGCGCGACGATTGTGGGTCACCTCACCGAAGAGGAGGGCGGCCATCGTCCAGCCCACCGCCGCCGCCACCGAGGTCACCGATTCGTCCCCCGCCCCGATCATGCCGACGAGCATCGCCGTCACCGCGACGCCTCCCACGACGAGCTGCCGACGCCGGTCACCGGTGGCGCCGAGGAGGTAGAACCCGACGAGGTAGGGGACGTTGATGACGCCGCTCGTGTAGCCCGACTGATGCCACGCGACGGTGAGGGCGAGGAGGCCGAGGGCAGCGCGGGCCGGCGCCCAGCGGGCGGCCACGGCGAGGGCCACGGCTGCCGCCAGGAGGAGGGCGGCCATTCCGTCGAACCCTCGGGGGTCGACCCCCGAGGCACCCTCGTTGTTCCGCAACGCCTGCACGACGAGCAGGGCGAAGGCGAAGGTCAGCGCGGCCCGGTCACCCAGAGGCAGTCCTCGGCGCGAGGTTCGCAACATCTTCACCGCTTCCACGGTAGGAACAACACCGAGTTACCGAAACCTTCCGGTGGAGGCGCGTGGGTACTCCCCGAGGAGTAGACCCCGCTCGCCGGGCTCGACGCCATCCAAGATTCGCGGCTGAAGCACGCGGGGCTTCGGATCACAGTGCTACCATGTAGCACATGGATCGCATCGGCGTCCGAGAGCTGCGACAGCACGCAAGCCGCTACCTCGCCCGGGTCGCGGGCGGGGAAACGCTCGAGGTGACGGATCGGGGGCGCCCCGTAGCCCTGCTCGTGCCGATCGGAAGCGACCAATGGCAGGCGCTGCTGGCCAGCGGCCGGGTGAGCCCGCCCTCGGACGAGGGTGACGTCCTCGACGAAGCGCCGAGCGACTACGGGATCGACGTCTCGGCGCACCTGGCGGAGATGCGGGACGACGAGCGCTGAAGATCTACCTCGACTCCTCGGCGATCGTGAAGCTCGTCCAGAAGGAGGCGCACTCCGAGGCGCTGAGGCGCTACCTCCGGCGGCACCGCTCCGACGAGCGGGTGACGAGCTCACTGGCTCGGGTCGAGGTCGTGCGGGCGGTGGCCGCGGGCGGGGGAGAGGCCATCGCGAACGCCCGGCGGCAGCTCGCTCGCCTGCATCAGGTCAACCTCGACTCCGCTCTGCTCGACACTGCGGCGACGATCGACCCTGGGTTGGTCCTTCGCAGTCTCGACGCCATCCACCTCGCCTCTGTCCAGTTGGTTGGCGGGGACCTCCGGGCGGTCGTGACCTACGACCAACGGATGAGCACGGCGGCGACGGCCCTGGGGCTCGTCGTATCAGCGCCGACCTGACCCCCGCACCG
>DATACM010000012.1:0-7096 GCA_036259055.1 Acidimicrobiales bacterium
CTCGGTCGAGGGTGACATCCGGGACAGGAGCCTCCTCGACGCCCTCTTCGCCGAGCACCGGTTCGACGCCGTGTTCCACTGCGCCGCCCTCCTGGCCCACGACGTCAAGGACGAGCAGGCGCTCTGGACGTCGAACGTCGACGGCACTCGGGTGCTGGCCGAGGTGGCGGCCGCCCATCGGGTCCCGAGGTTCGTCTTCATCTCCTCGAACTGCCTCTGGGGCCGGAACCTCCACCGGGCGGTGACCGAGGACGACGTCCCCGAGCCGGTCGAGGTCTACGGCCGCTCGAAGTGGGAGGGGGAGAAGGTCCTCCAGGCCCACACCGGCGACTTCGACCTGGTGATCCTGCGGACGCCCACGATCATCGACAGCGGCCGCCTGGGCCTGCTCGCCATCCTCTTCGAGTTCATCCGCGAGGGCCGCAAGGTGTGGGTGGTCGGCGACGGCAGCAACCGCTACCAGTTCGTGTACGCGCCCGATCTCGCCGACGCCTGCGTGCTCAGCCTCGAGGCCCAAGGGTCCGCCGTCTTCAACGTCGGCTCCGACGACGTGAAGTCGCTGCGGGAGATCTACGAACACGTCGCCCTCCAGGCCGGGACGGGCGCCCGGGTGGCGTCGCTCCCCAAGCGGCCGGCCCTAGCAGCCATGCGGCTGGCGAGCGCCCTGAAGCTCTCGCCCCTCGGGCCCTATCACTACCGCATGATCGCCGAGGACTTCGTCTTCGACACCTCGAGGGTCAAAGCGGCGCTGGGGTGGAGGCCGACCGCGACCAACGAGGAGATGCTCGCCCAGGCGTACAAGGCCTACGAGCGCGACTACGAGGACATCCACTCGAGGACCCAGGCGTCGGCCCACCGGCGGCCGGCCGAGATGGGGCTCATCCGCATCCTCAAGTGGCTCTCGTGAACGTCTCGTGAGCACCACTCTCGGGGAGCAGCGACGGGAATCCGAGGACCGGGAGGCCCCCCTCTCGCCCGTCGCCCAGGCCCGGCGGGTGGGGCGCGCCCTCCTGGTCCGCCGGCGCGGCGACGTCCTCGCCGTGGCGGGCCTGGTCGCCGTCCTCGCCTTCCTCTGGGGCCGGGGCGCGGGGAAGTGGTACTGGCTGGACGAAGGGATCGCCGCCGGCATCGCCTCCCACCCGCTGGGCGACATCCCCGAGCTGCTGCGCCAGGACGGCTCGCCACCGCTGTACTACCTGGTCCTGCACCTGTGGATGTCGGTCGTGGGCACGTCCGAGGTCCACACCCACCTGCTCTCGCTCGTGTTCGCCGTCGCCACCGTCCCTGCCGCGCTGTGGGCGGGGTGGAGCCTCTTCGGCCGGCGCGCCGGCTGGATGTGTGCGCTGGCGGCGGCGTTGAACCCGTTCCTCGCCTTCTACTCCAACGAGACCCGGATGTACACCCTGGTCGTCCTCCTGGGCGTCCTCGCGGTGGCCACCTACCTGCACGGGTTCGTGTTCCGGCGCCGTCGCTACCTGCCGGCGTTCGCCGTCCTCCTGGCGCTGCTGCTCTACACCCACAACTGGGGCCTGCTCCTGGCGGTGGGCGCGGGCGCCGCGCTGGTCCCTTGCCTGCTGCTGAGCGCCGACCGCCGGCGGCTGATGTTGGACGCGGCGCTCGCCTTCGGGGCCGTCGCCGTCCTCTACGCCCCGTGGCTGCCCACCCTGCTCTACCAGCGGTCCCAGGAGCTCCAGCCGTGGGCGAGACGGCCGACGCTGGTGGCGATCCGTGACGACATCGCCATGGTGTTCGGTGGCCTGGAGGGGGTGCTGGCCATCGGGCTGGGGGCCGGCTTCGGCCTGGCCGTCGTGCTGCAGCGTCGGTGGAGCCGGCCGGCAGTCGCCGCCGTGGCCATGGGCGTCATGCCCCTGGTCGTCGTCTTCGGCGGCTGGTTGAGCTCCGTCTGGGCCCACCGCTACCTGGCGGTCGTCCTGGCGCCGCTCCTCATTCTGCTGGGGCTGGGGCTGGCCAACGGGGGCCGGGCGAGCGTCGCCGCCCTCGGGATGGTGGCCTTCCTCGCCGCGCCGATCGGCACCAAGACCCCGCCCTATCAGAAGAGCAACGCCCGGGCGGTGGTCGAGGCCGTGTCGGCGTCGCTCCGTCCCGGCGATGTGATCGTCTCCCCCGACGTTCAGCTCGTGCCTCTGCTGGCGAACTACCTGCCCGACCGACTGCGCTACGTCACCACCGCCGGCCCCGTCCCCGACGAGGACATCGTCGACTGGCGGGACAGCATGCAGCGCCTGGAGCAGGGTGACCCGGGACGGACGCTGCCACCGGTCCTCGACGCCCTGCCCGTGGGTGCCCGGGTGCTGCTCGCCTGCCCCCCGAGCGACCCCACGCGGAACCTCAGCGTCGCCCAGCCGGGCTCGACTGACGAGACCGTGGCCGCCGCCCCTGAGACCCCCGGCCTTGGAGAGTCCGACTCGGCCAGCTCCCCCGAGGCCGGCGGTACCGAGTCGGAGGACTCGCGGCGAGGCGACACGTCCGACGACGACACCGTCCCGGTCGAGGGGGGCAAGTCGCCGTTCCACAGCCTCATCAAGGTCCGGTGCGAGCAGGCGGCAGAGGTCATCATGGGCGACGACACGCTGCGGCTCGAGGACGCGCTGTTCGCCCCGGGCGGCGTCGTGCAGACGCCCGTGGACGGCTATCTCTTCACCAAGGTGGCCTGACCGGCCCGAGGCGGGCTGACGCCATGGTCGAGGGCGGCACACCGCCACCGCCGGCGGCGCCCGCCCGGCGCCCGCCCGCCGCCGCGCCCCTGGCCGTGCTGTGGGTGGCGGCCGCCACCGTCCTCCAGCTGGTCCGGGCCCCCGATCGGCCGCCATGGACGGCGATCTGGGCGGAGGACGGCAACGTGTTCCTCTCCCAGGCGCTGGGCGATCCCCTCAACCTGTTCGAGCCGCACTCCGGCTACCTCCAGCTGGCGGCCCGCGCCGTGGGGTCGCTGGCCGCCGCCCTGCCCCTCGAGCACGCCGCCGCCACGTTCGCGGTCACCGGGAGCCTCGTCGTCGCGCTCCTGTCCGTCTACGTCTTCTTCGCCTCACGGTCGGCCCTCGAGTCGACCTGGGCTCGGGCGGTCATGGCGGCGACGTTCGTGCTCGCCCCGGTGACCGCCTTCGAGGTGGCGGCGAACGGCCTGGACATCCACTGGTACCTGCTCTTCGCCGCCTTCCTCGCGCTGTGGTCCACGTCGGACGAGACGCCAATGGTCCTCGCCGACGCGGTCGTCGTGGCCGCCGCCACGCTGAGCGGGCCGCTGACCGCCGTCTACGCCCCTCTGGCGGTGCGGCGTGTCGTCGTCGGCAGCGGCCGGCGCCGCTGGGTCGTCCCCGCCGTCTTCGCTGCCGCGGTGGCGTGCCAGGCGGTGGCGGTGGCCGCCGAGGGCGCCGGCGACCAGCGCTTCGTGCCGTTCCGCCTCGTCGACGTCCCCCTCGGCTACGCGCTGCGGGTCGCCGGCTCGGTCGTGGTCGGCGACGGCTTCCTCTCCGCGATGTTCTCCAGGTTCGGTTTGGCGTTCGCGTTGGCCAGCGTCCTGCTCGTCGGCGGCGTCTGCCTCGTGGGGATCCTCCGCGCACGGGGACAACGGCTCGCCTTCATGGTCACCGCCCTCGCCTACTCGGGCCTGCTCTTCGCCGTCTCGTTGTACCTGCGGGGCAGCCAGGAGCTGTACCCGGCGCGTGACAGCTTCACCCTGAACGGCTCCCGCTACACGGTCGTCCCCGTGCTCCTGCTCATCGCGGTGCTGCTCTGCGTGGCCGAGGGACCGCCGCTGCTGGGCCGGGTGTGGATGCTGCGAGGCGTCGCCGCCGGGGTGGTGCTCGTCACGCTTGTCAACTTCCGGGCGGTCGAGACCGTCCGCATCTTCGCGCCCGACTGGCGGCAGAGCATGCGGGTCGCACGCCAGGAGTGCGCCCGGAGCGGGGCGCAGAGCGTCAATGTCCCCGTCGCGCCCGGACCGCCCGAGGCCTGGTACGTGGTCGTCCCCTGCGACCGCGCCTGAGTTGAGCGCGTCGGCGTGGCTCGTGGTGGGGCCGCTTTCCCGACCTGTTCGGCGAGCGGGTCAGGGCGTGGCGTAGAGCGTGGCCACCGAGATGATCATGAAGACGCCGAGCAACCCCGCCGACCAGCCGAGGAAGACGTGGAACGCCACCCCCCGGAGCCACGACGCCAAGGCGAGGAGGAGCGGGAAGGCGGTGAGGACGAACCTCGGCCGCAGGCCCAGCGTCTGGGACATGACCGCCAGCAGGATCACCACCACGGCGTAGATGGTCAGCACCGCCGGAGGTCGCCACCGCCAGAGGGCGTAGAGGGCGAAGACGACGAAGAGCAGCCCGAGGGTGGCGACGAGCGAGTTGATGTCACGCGGCTGGTGAACGTCCAACGGGTCGGCGAGGGCGTTCTGCAACCGGTGCCACGTGCCGACGCCGAAGTCGACCTTCTCGTTCCAGGTCCGGCTCTGGACGTCGAACCAGAAGAAGAGCTCCCCGGTCCGCCGCTGGAGGAAGAGGAAGTAGGCCATGATGCCGGTCACCGACAGGGCGGGGGCGGCGAGGGCGCGCCACTCCCTCCGCCGCCGGACGGCCAGGGCCGCCGCCCAGGCACAGCAGAAGCAGAGGGCGATGGCGTTGGGCCGCGTCGCAGTCGCCAGCCCGGCGGCGAGCCCTGCCAGCTCCCACCTCCGGGCGAACAGGGCGAGCAGGCAGGCGAGGGCGAAGGTGAGCATCATCGACTCGGCGTACGCCATGGAGAGGACGATGGAGCCGGGGAAGAACGAGAAGAGGGCGACGGCGCGGTCGGCCATGGCGGTCCCGCCCAGGTCCCGAGCCAGGAGCCAAAGCAGCGACACGGCCACCGCCCCGAGGAGGATCGACAGGGTGATGCCCGCCACGGTCGTCGTCACGCCCAGGACCCGAGAGACGACGCGCACCGCCGCGGGGAAGAGAGGGAAGAAGGCGAAGTCGGCCCACGGTTCGGGGTCACCCGTGTCCTGCGGGTACCCCTGCTCGGCGATGCGCGCGTACCACCCGCCGTCCCAGCTGCCCAGGGCGCGGAGGGTGAGGTAGCGGGTCGGAGAGGGCGGAGGCCAGGGCTTGTCCGTGCTCAGGTCGTCGCCGAGCTCCTCGGCGATGGTGGCGGCGACGACGGCCGCCACCACGGTGACGACCCTCGAAGCGGCGAAGATGCCGAGCGGTCGCCAGATCCACGCCCAGGGCCGGGCCCGGGGAAGTGTCTTCTCGGGCGCGTCGGGGCCCTCGGCGGGCGAAGGCTCCGGGGCCTCGTCCTCCGCGTCGCTCGCCCGCGTCTCCGTCACGGGACGCGCGCCCCCGAAGCGAGATCATGTTCGGCCCCCAGGCGCCGGGCCAGCCAGATCGCCGCCACCGCCAGCGTCAGCAGGCTGACGACCGCCGCGTTGGCGACGGGACGGCCGGTCACGTCGAGCACGCCGGGGCCGAGGGGGGTGAGGACGAGGTTCGACGCCACGAGCGCCACTTGCAGGCCGAGCGGCATCGTCGCCGAACCGACGAACACCAGGCCCCACGCCAGGTACCACGGCCACAGCGCCGGCGAGGTGGCGGCCAGGGCCATGAGGGCCAGACCCAGGGCGAGCACCGGGCCCACGCGCTCGGCGCGCACGAGGAACGTGCAGGCCAGCGCGATGCCGAGGACCAGCCCGACGGACCGCAGGAAGGGCAGCACTCCCTCGACCGTCCAGCCGAGCTGGTCGAGCAGCCATTGGACGACCACGCCCAGCGCGGTGAACGGGGCGACGATGGTGTACGCCTTCTGCGGGGCGTCGAGGGTGCCGAGCCAACCCAGCCCCGTGCCAGTGGCGAGGCTTGTCGCCACGAGCGTCGCCGCGCCCAGCCCGGCGGCGGTGGCGGCGCCGAGGAGGCGGCGGGGCGGCGATGCGCCGGGGCCCGGCCAGAGCCAACCGAGCAGCACCGCACCGACCAGCGCCGGCGTCTTCACGGCCGCCGCCGCACCGCAGACGGCGACACCCGCCGCCACGAGGGCGGGCCGGCGTTCGCCTCCCTGCTCCGCGAGCCCGGCCAGTCCCACGACGACGCCGGCGGCCAGGAGCAGGATCATCAGTGTCTCGTTGTGCGCCGCCCCGACCAGCTGCACGACCACGAGGGGGCTGCAGAGCACGGCGGTGACGGCAAAGGCGGCCGTGGTGCCGGCGCGCCGGGCAAGGGCGGCGAGGGGCAGCGCCAGGAGGGCGAGACAGGCGAAGCCGAACAGACGCAGGACGACGATCGTCGCCCGGAACGATCCGGCGGTCAGCACGCTGGCCAGCCACGTCACCCGCAGGTAGAGCGGCCCGTACGGCGCCGGGCTGTCCCGCCAGAAGGGCGACGCCGCCTTCGCCACCGGCTCGTCGCCGAGGGCGTCGACGCCCACCTCGTAGGGGTCCAGCCCTCGCTCGACGAGCTGGCCCACGCCCGCGTAGACGACGGCGTCGTCGCTGCTGACCGGCGGACCGACCAGAAAGGGAGCCGACCACAGGGCGAAGATGGCCAAAGCCAGCCAGGCGGGGAAGTGGCGGTCGCCGCGGACGACGCGCAGCAGCCACATCCAGGCAACGCCGAGCAGGACGAGGGCGCCAAAGTAGACGGTGAAGGCGGTCCGGTGCGCCAGCTCCGAGGACCCGAGGACCGGGAAGGTGAAGAACCAGCGGCCCTGCACGTCGGCGGGGAACCACTGTCCCCGGTAGGTGCCGACACCGACCACCGCGACGGCCGCCGCCACGCCGACGAGCGCCGGTCCCCACGCCTGTCGCCACCTCGGCGCCTCCGCGGAGACGACCGGCGCCGGGCGCTCGCGGGTGCGAGAGTGGCTGAGGGCGGACGCGATGCGACTCAAGATCGGAGTGTCCGGGGTGGCGATGACGAAAGCATGACAGAGCAGGTGCGCACGGTTGCCGCCTTCGACTTCGACGGCACCGTCGCCCGCAGCGACACCCTCATCCCGTTCCTCCGGCGTTCGGCAGGCAGCATCCGCACCGCCCGCGCCCTCCTCGCCCTGTCCGTCCGCATCACCCGGTCGATGGCCGGCGCGGGATCGAGGGACGAAGCCAAAGAGGAGCTGC
>DATACM010000013.1:0-17091 GCA_036259055.1 Acidimicrobiales bacterium
CCGGCGTGGGCTCCAAGGCGGGCGGGCCCGACTACCTGCTGCAGTTCGTCGACCCTCGGGTCGTGAGCGAGAACACGATCCGCCAGGGCTTCGCGCCCGGAGATGCCGAGGGCGGCTGGTAGGCGCCCGCGCTACGCTGGCTCCGCCGGGCCGTTGGCGCAGTTGGTAGCGCACTTGCATGACGCGCAAGGGGTCGGGGGTTCGAGTCCCTCACGGCCCACCCGGCCTACCGGCCGGTCACTCGGTCGGCGGGGCGTCGTCCTTCGATCCCATCTGCCGAGCGACGGCCAGGACCTCGCGTCGAGGGAATCGCCGGTGACCGCCCAGGGTGACCAAACAGGGAAGGCGTCCCTGATCGGCCCAGCGGGCGATGGTCTTGGGAGAGACATGAAGCATGCGAGCCGCCTGAGTTGGCGTCAGGTAGCTGTCGTCGTCGTCTTCGTCCATGGTTCCTCCGAGCTCGTCCACATCACTCATCGCTCGACAGATCGACCGGATCCCTGGCCGCCTTGAGCAATACGTCTTGTTCGCTCGCTTCCGCCCATTCGCCGGGAACGCCGCCGCCTCCAAGAGAGGCGGCGGCTAGGTTCGTCGGTGACGGCGGCGGTTGTGGTACGGGCAGGCGGGGCGGCCGTTGGCGTCGATGGTGAGCCCGCCGTCGGCATAGGGCTCGATGTGGTCGATCTGGCAGCGCTCGGCGGGGACGGCGCAGAACTCACTGAAGCACTGGCGGTCCCGCACCTCGACGGCCCGGCGGGTGGCGCCCGAGAACAGGCGCCGGCGCACGCCCACGTTCATCACCCGGTCGGGGCCGTCGAAGACCACTCTTTCGATCCAGGCCTGGTCCAGCCAGGGAACCAGGCTGCCGGGGCTGACCACGGTGCCGTCGGCCAGCTCGCAGATCCGCCCGGCGAAGGTCTCGTAGCCCACCAGCACGCTGAACAGGGGCTCGGGCATCCGGGCCCCGGGGGGCACCGCCCCCGCCCGCCGGGCCATCTCGACCAGGGCGTCGGCTCGGCGCTGGGCGGGCGTGCGGGCGAGGTCGGCCACGGTGACGCCCTCGCCCACCCGTTCCCGGGCGGCGACCCAGTCGGCGTCGAACAGCTCATCCTCGATGCGCCCCAGCGCCTCGGACACCGCCGCCCCACCGATCGGGTCCAAGAGGCCGTCGAGGAACCACATGCCGCCGAAGCTGGGCGACAAGTGCAATCGGCGGGAGTCGTGCTGGGCTCGGGCGTCGGCCTCGGCGCCGTCGGGGTCGGCGTGCTGGCACCAGTAGGCCAGCACCCGCATGAACTGCTGGTGGCTGAGGCGTCGAGCCTCGCCCACCAGCATGGCCTCGTCGCGCTCGAAGCACTCCGCCGTGGCCGGGGTACGGGCGGCGGCCAGCGGGCCGGCATGGGCTTCGTCGATGTCCCCGGCCAGCCACGCCGCCTCCGTCTCGGGCATGTGACGCAGGGACCGGCCCACCCGGACGCGGCGGCGGGCGGTGGCAGCGGGCAGCCGGCAGCGATACGCCACCCACGACGCCGCCGAGCGGGCGCCGTCGGCCTCCCAGCTGCCACCGGCGTCGAAGGCCGCCACCGCCCGGGTGACGACCGCCTCGAGGCGGGCCAGCTGGCGGTGCAGGGCCATGACCGTCTCGCCGTCGCCGAGAAGCGCAGAGTCGGCGGCGCAGGCGGCGTCGACGGCCGACACCAGCTCGCTGAGAACCTCGCCGACGGGCATGGCTCGCTCCCCGCTCCGAACACCTCAGGGGGGAAGCGACACCTCCATCATAATCGAACACACGTTCGGCGCCAAGGGCCAGGCACCCGATCTCGGGCGCTACATCTCCTGGATTGGCCGAATCGACGCCAAGGCGCTAGGGGCCGGGGGGTGGCTCGTCCGCCTCGCCCCTTACGCAGGGCTGGTTGACCGTCCCGAAGTCGTTGCCCTCCCAGGTGTTGGGGCCGCACGGGGGCATCAGCCGCCCGTCCGAGCCGTCGAACTCCCGGTTGCCGTGGGCGCGGTTGCGGAGGGCGGCGTTGCCGCGAGAGCCGAGAGGGCCGGCGTCGATGGCGATGCCGTAGAAGGCGTTGTCGTCGGCGACGTTGTCCCGGACGGTGTTCGCGACCGGGGCGATCGGGATGGGCATGGCGAAAATCCTGATGCCCGATCCTCGGCCGCTGGTGCCGTTGCCGTTCACCGTGTTCTCGGCGATCTCGTTGTGCTCGTTGGGCGGGGTGCCGACGCACGGGGGCTCGGTGTCGAAGTCGTCACAGGTGGACAGCACGACGATCCCGTCCCCCCCGCTCCCGGTGACCGTGTTGCCGACGATCCGGTTGTGATTGGCCGCCGGCCCCTCGACGCGGATTCCCATGGCCTGGGCGCCGGCGTTGGGGTCTCCCGTGTGCAGCATGTTGTTGTCGGCCACCGTGTTCGCCACGAGCTGGTTGGACTGGGCGTCGCGGCCAAGGGAGATCCCGCTGAAGGGGCCGTTGCGTCGGACGACGTTGGCGCGGAGGGCGTTCTCCCGCGAGCCGTTGACGACGATCCCGTCGCCGTACTCGCCGTCGGGGGACCCGACGTTGTCCTGGACGACCAGGTCCTCGATCGTGTTGGCCGACCCGCCCTCGATCACCACGCCCGCGTCGAAGCGCTGGACGGTGCCGTTGCGGACGGTGACCCGGCTGACGCCGCGGAGCACGATGCCGGGCCCGGGAGCGCTCGCGTCTGCCTGTCCCGACACCGTGTGGCCGCCCAGGTCGAGCACGACGTCGTCGGCCGTCACGAGGAACGCCGGCCCCTGGGCGCAGCGGACGTCGCCGGAGAGGGTCGTGTCCTTGTCGATGCGGGTGGCGGCCTCGAAGCGACTCTCGTCCGTCGTCCCCTCGCCCGGCGTGGGAGGCCCGGCGCACTCCATGTCCATGGAGAGGAACCTACGACAGCCGAGGCGGGCAGACCGTCGACGCGCCGCGGATCACGCACCGGTCGGCACCGGCGCCGGGGTCGATCCGCTCGCCGGGTGTGGCGACGATGCGGTCGTTCCCCGGGCCGCCCGACGGGAAGTCGGCGCCCTCGTTGCCGCTCAGGCTGTCGTCCCCGAAGCCTCCGAACATGGTGTCGTTCCCCTCGCCCCCGCTGATCAGGTCGTTGCCGCCGAAGCCGGAGATGACGTCGTTGCCGCCGAGCCCGAGGATCTGGTCGTTGGAAGGCGACCCGCAGATCACGTCGTCGCCCGGGGTGCCGACGATTCTGCCCGCGCCCGTGATCGTGCAGATGCGCTGCCAGTCGCAGCGCCCGTCGAACCCGGAGGCGAAGGTGATGCGGACCACGTCGGTCCCGTCGGCGTTCATGGTGTAGACCTCGAAGTCGCCGGTGTCCCGGGTGCTGGTGAAGGCGATCTTCCTGCCGTCGGGGGACCAGGAGGGGAAGGCGTCGTAGTTGAACCCCTGGGCCGGGAAGCGGCTGTTGTTGGTGAGGTTCACCTGGTTGCTCCCGTCGGCGTTCATGACGAACACCTCGTTCCCCGGAGCTCCACCGGCGTTCCTCGTGAACGCGATCTTGGTCCCGTCGGGCGACCACTCGGGGGTGGTGTCGGAGGCCGGGTTGTTGGTGAGGTTGACCAGGTTGCCGCCGAACGGGTTCATCGACCAGATCTCGAAGTTGCCCGAGCGGTTGCTGGTGAAGATGATGCGGGTGCCGTCAGGCGACCACCGGGGCCAGTTGTCGTTGGCCGGGTTGTTGGTGAGCCGGGTCTGCTCGGTCGCGTCGGCCCACATCTTGTAGATCTCGCTGTTCCCGTCGCGGTTGCTGGAGAAGGTGATCTGGGAGCCGTCGGGGTGGTAGCCCTTCGGGATGTCCTCGGGCCGGCCGTTGATGAGCAGCGGCGTCTTCCCGCTGCCGTCGGGGTTCATGAGCATGAGCTCGAAGGTGTCGTCCACCGCCTGGCCCACGAACTCGGTCTCGTAGAGGATCTTGAGCCCGTCCGGCGTCCACAGCGGGTTGTAGTCGGTGATGGGGTTCTCGTCGGTCAGGTTCGTCCGCTCGCTGCCGTCGGGGTTCATGCTGTAGACCTCGAAGTCGCTGACGTTGGGCGTCGGGGTGGGCAGCGTCCCGCCGCACGCCAGCTTGCCGTTGAGCCCCGGGTAGGCGACGGCGGAGGCGGGGACGTTCCCGATCACGACCGACGCCAGCACGGCGGTGGCGGCCACGACGGTGAGTGCTGCGCGCTTGGTGCGACCACGTGTCATGCGATTTCCCCCACCTTGTGCGAGCCGGCGGCGCGCCGTCTCGTGTGCTCAGGCCTTCCTCAGGACGATCTTGAACTCCAGCGTGGCGTTGGGCTCGACGGTCACGAACCCGCCGATGTTGGGAGGGTCGATGTCGAACATCGACATCGGGAACTGTAGCGATCCCACGACCTCGGCGCCCCCGCGGACCATCTGGCCCTTCACCGGGATCGTCACCCTCCTCGTGACCCCGTGCAGCGTGAGGTCGCCCACCACGGAGGCCTCGAACGGCTGGCCCGTCGCCGCCGAGGCGGGGACGGAGATGTCGCCCATGGAGGCGAACGTCGCCGTGGGGAAGCGGTCGCTCTCGAGGCCCAGGGTGCGGATGCGGTTGTCGCGCCGGGCCTCGTCGCTACGGAGCTGGGTGAGGTCGACCTCCATCCGGAGGTCGCGCGCCACGAGCCGGTCGCCGCTCCCCGCCACCGTCATCCCGCCGGTCACGGCGGTGGTGCGACCGACGGCGTCGCTCTGGGCGGGAAGGCGGGCCAGCTTCTCCCGTACCCGGTAGCCCGCCTCCGACCCCTCGGCCGCGACCCATCGACCCGTGAGCCCGGCGGTCCCCCCGGCGCCCGTCGTGGCCGGTGCGCCCGACGGCTCGGTGAGGGCGAGGCGGTCGGGTGAGTCGTCCGTGAAGAACACGACGTAGGCGGCGACGAACGCGCCGATCAGCACCACCGCCAGCGCCGCCACCACGACGAGGGCCTTGCGGCGGCCGCCCGTGCGGGGCGAGGTGGGCGCGGCCACGTCAGGCGGTGAGGACGCGGAAGCCGACGATCAGGAAGACGAGCCAGGCCACGATCCAGGCGGCCAGCGCCACCAGCACGGCGACGAGGCAGCCCGAGGGGGTGTCGGCGATGCGGTCGGCAAGGGCACCGCCCCGGCGGTCGTACGTCCAGGTGCGCGCCGCCGGGGAGCCGCCGCGCGGGAAGGAGGAGTCCATGCCCGAGTACTGCATGACCACGTAGGCCGCCACGCCGCCGATGGCGGCGACGACGAGGATGAGGACGAGGACGATCATGGCGGTGTGGTCGGGAGGACCACCGTCGGATGCGGCGTCGTCGGGGGCGGGAAGGTGATCGGGTTCGGATCCCGGGGAGGCTGCGTCGGTTGGGCGTTCGGAGGCGTGAACGTGATGGGCGGGACGGTCGCGTCGGTGGCGGGGGGAACCGTCGGCTCGGGCGGCAGCTGCACGACCGGAGGCGGCGCCGGCCTGCGGTCGCGGCTCCTCCGCTCGCCCTCCTCGGGCACGCTGGTGGGCAAGGAGCCGGGGGGTGGGAAGGGCTCGTCGGGGACGCCTTCGAGCGCCTTCTCCATGAACGCCTTCCACGTCTCGGCCGGGAAGGTGCCCCCGAACACCTTGTCGACCCCTTTGACGTTGATCAGCGGCCGCTGCGAGTTGGCGTAGCCCATCCAGACGGCGGTGGAGAGCCGCCGGGTGTAGCCGACGAACCAGGCGTCGCTGTAGTCCTCCGACGTCCCTGTCTTGCCGGCGGTGCCCTCCGGGCGCCCGATGTCGGCGGCCCTCCCGGTGCCCGAGGTGATGACGCCCTTGAGCACGTCGGTCACGTTGTCGGCGATGTTCTGGGCGATGACCCGCCGGGGCCGGCGGGAGGCGTTGTCCTCCAGGACCTTCCCCGTGTAGTCGGTGACTCGCACGACCGGGGTGGCCGGGAACTGCTCACCCCGGCGGGCGAACACCCCGAAGGCGGACGCCATGTCGAGCGGCGACACCTCGGCCGCGCCCAGGGTGAGGCTGGGCCCGTAGATCCGGCCGGGACCGAGCTTGGCGTCGGGGCGGACCATCGTCAGGCCCATGCGGTAGGCGAGCTCGGCCGTCTCCGGCACGCCGACGTCCTGGATGAGCTGGGCGAAGACGGTGTTGACCGAGTGGTGGGTGGCCTGGCGCAGGGGCAGGGCCCCGTAGCCCCCGCCCTCGGCGTTGCGCACCACGCACCCGTTCCCGGTGCAGCGGGGGATCGTGTAGGACGAGGGTCCCGAGTAGACGCGGTCGGGGGTTATGCCGAGCTCGAACGCCTTGGCCAGGGTGAAGGGCTTGAACGCCGAGCCGGGCTGGCGGCCGGTGCCCCCGCCCTCGATGCAGACGGGGCCGCCGTCCGGTGGCTTGGGGGCGCCGACGCAGTTGCCGAGGGCCAGGTTCACCTGCGACTGCACGAAGTCCCGTCCGCCGACCATGGCCTTGACGTAGCCGGTGTTCGGGTCGACCGTGACGAGGGACATCTCGAGGGGCGGCGACGTACCGGCGAGGGTCGAGCGCACCGCTGCCTCGGCCATCGCCTGCAGCCGCGGGTCGATCGTGGTCTCCACCCGCAGCCCGCCCCGGTAGACCTTGTCCTCTCCGTACCTGGCGACGAGGTACCGGCGGACGTAGTCGACGAAGTACGGATAGGTCGTCTCCAGGCGCTCGGGGGGGTAGACGAGCGTCGCCGTCGACGAGGTCTGGCTGCGATCCGTGGCGAGGACGATGCGCCTCAGCGCCGCCTCGTCGTACTGGCTCTGGGTGATCTTGCCCTGGTCTCGCATGGCTGCGAGCACGGCCAGGCGCCGCGCCTCGGCCCCGGCCACGTTGGTGCGGGGGTCGTCGCTGGAAGGGGCCCTGATCAGTCCGGCGAGCAGCGCCGCCTCGGACAGGTTCACCTCGCGCACCGGCTTCCGGAAGTAGATCTCCGACGCCGCCCCCACGCCGTAGGCGCCGTTGCCCAGGTAGATGTCGTCCAGGTACCGGAAGAGGATCTCGTCCTTCGAGAGCTGCTTCTCGACCCGGCTGGCCAGCACCGCTTCGCGCACCTTCCGGCCGACCGATCGCTGGGGCCCGGTGTAGATCCGCTTGACGTACTGCTGGGTGATCGTGGAGCCGCCCTGCTCGAAGGTGCCGCCCTGCAGGTCGGCCCACAGCGCTCGGAAGATGGCCCGCATGTCGACGCCCTTGTGCTGGAAGAAGCGACGGTCCTCGATGGCGACCACGGCGTCCTTCAGCACCTGGGTGAGGTCGCCCGGCCTGATCGGGACGCGGGTGTCGAAACGGTTGAGGGCGGCGAGCTGGTTGCCGGCGCCGTCGTAGATGCGGGTGGCCTGGGCGGCGGCCGACAGGCGGGGCTCGGGCAGGCGGCCCGAGGGCGGGTTGTACAGCGTCTGCAGGAGGACGAGGGTGACGATCACCGGGATGAGGACGGCGACGACGGTCGTCCCGAGCGTCGCCCACCACAGGCTCGCCGGCGCTCCCCCCGGTTCCGGCCACCGGGAGCCCTGAGGGGGCAGCCCGCTCGGCGACGCCGACGGCTGGCGCTCGGTGACCGTCACCGCTCCGCTACCTCTGCCGAGCGCTGCTTCGTCGTTGTGCCGGAGGTACGCACGATCTCCAATCCGTCACGAAGATTCAAACTTCTCGCCGTAGTCAGGGCCTAGTCTCCCTCACCACGGGGAACGCCGGGTCGCGCCGAGGTTCGGTGCCCGCCGCCGGCGGGTAGGAAACAACAAGACCGGGATCGAAGATCGAAGGAGGCCACTCATGAGCGAAGGCTCGACGCGGGGCGACGATCCCCTCAGCCAGCGACTCGGCGATCAGAACAACCCGATCGAGGAATCCGACACTCCGGTGCATCGGGCCGGGCCGGGCGAGGGTGTGCGGGCTCCGTTGACCGGGGAGGGCGCCGACCACGCCGAGTTCTCGATCTTCGACGGCAAGGGCAACGAGCAGGTCGTCGTGGTCGGGGACAACAAGGAGGGCAGGCCGGTACAGGCCACCGGAGACAGCTCGGAAGAGGCGCAGGCCAAGGTCGCCGACCAGGACGACCTGTTGAGCCCCGCCTTCGAGACCCCGCCGTTCGAGAAATAACCGCCAGACGAACCACGGCAACCACTGGCGCCCCCCGGGGACGGGGGGCGCCGCCGCGCCCGGCCTAGCCCAGCTCGATCAGGCGGCCGAGGCCGACCGCCTGGAGGCCCTGCTGGAGCTCTGCGGTCACCCAGGTGAGGCGGTTCAGCGCCAGGACGGCGCCGAAGACGGCGAGGATGAGCGAAGAGGCCAGGGTGAGGCCGGTGAAGTGGCGCCGCACCCAGCGGAAGGCGCCGGCCACCCGCCCGAAGGCCAGGCCGGCGGCGAGGAACGGCACGCCCAGCCCGGCGGAGTAGGCGATGAGGAGGAACGTCCCCCGGACCACCTCGTCCTGAGAGGCGGCCACCGCCAGCACGGACGTGAGGATCGGCCCCAGGCAGGGGGTCCAGCCGAAGCCGAAGGCGGCGCCGGCCACCGGCGCGGCGAAGGGGCCGAGCCGCGAGGTGCTCGGGTGGAAGCGCTTCTCCCGGTACAGCCAAGGGGCCTTGAGCACCAGCGAGCCGGCGAGGAACAGCGCCATGGCGAGCAGAACGATCCCCGAGATGCGGGTGAGCACCACCCGGTTGCGGAACACGGCTTGGCCGACGGCGGTGGCGGTGAGCTGCAGGAGGACGAAGACGACGGTGAACCCGGCGATGAACAGCCCGGTGTCGCGGGCGATGCGGGCGAGGTGGTGGCGAGGGGCGCCCTCTCGGATCTCGGCCACGTCGAGCCCGGTGACCATCGAGAGGTACCCCGGCACGATCGGCAGGACACACGGTGAGAGGAACGACACCACGCCGCCGCCAAAGGCGGTGAAGTACCCCACCGTCTCACCGGTCAGCGTCACCTGACCAGTATGTCGGCGCCGCTCGAGGAACCAGAAGTCGTCAACGGGCCGCTCAGCGCGCCTGCTGGAACCGCTCCCGGATGAGGTTGAGGGCGCTTCCCGCCCGGAACCACCGAATGTGCTCGTCCGAGAGGGTGTGGTTGCAGGTGAACTCCAGGGCCTTCCCGCCGGGCTGGTGCAGGACGCACGAGACGGGCTTGTCGGGTGCCAGGTCGGCGAGGCCCAGCATCGAGATGGTGTCGCCCTCCTCGATCTGGTCGTAGGTCGCCGGGTCGTCGAAGACCAGCGGGAGCACTCCTTGCTTCTTGAGGTTCGTCTCGTGGATCCGGGCGAACGAGCGGACGATGATCGCCCGCGCCCCGAGGAACCGGGGCTCCATGGCGGCGTGCTCGCGCGACGAGCCCTCGCCGTAGTTCTCGTCGCCGACGGCGACCCAGCCGATCCCCGCCTCCCGGCAGTGGGCGGCGGCGTCGGGAAGGGACTCGACCTCGCCGTGGACCAGGCAGCGCGCCGTGCCGTGCTCGCCGGTGAAGGCGTTCAGGGCCCCCAGGTAGAGGTTGGCGCTGATGTTCTCGAGGTGGCCCCGGTAGCGCAGCCACTTGCCGGCGGCGGAGATGTGGTCGGTCGTGCACTTTCCCTGGGCCTTCAGCAGCACGGGCAGCTGCTCGAAGTCCTCACCGTCCCAGGCGGGAAACGGCTCCAAGCGCTGGAGACGGTCGCTCCCCGGCCGGATCTCGACCTCGACGTCCCGCTCGGCGGGGGGCGGCAGGTACCCGTCCTCGCCCGCCGCGAAGCCCTCGTCGGGCAGCTCCTGGCCTGCCGGCTCGGCAAAGCGGACGCCGTCGATCTGATCGGTGAGGGGGTTGAAGTCGAGGGTGCCGGCGAGGGCGTAGGCGACGGTCGTCTCCGGGGAGCCGATGAAGGCCAGGGTCTGGGGGTTGCCGTCGTTGCGCTTCGGGAAGTTGCGGTTGAACGACGTGATGATCGAGTTGGACTGGCCGGCGTCGGCGTCGGTGCGGGCCCACTGGCCGATGCAGGGCCCGCAGGCGTTGGCCAGCACCGTTGCGCCGATGCTCTCCAGATCGGCCAGCAGGCCGTCGCGCTCGATGGTCGCCCGCACCTGCTCGGACCCCGGCGTCACGAGCAGGGGCGTCTTGGCCCGCAGCCCCTTGGCTGCCGCCTGGCGGGCGATGCTGGCGGCTCGGCTGATGTCCTCGTAGGACGAGTTCGTGCACGAGCCCACGCACGCCTGCGAGAGGCGGAGCGGCCAACCGTTCTCCCGGGCGTCCTGTGCCAGCCGGGACACCGGGCGGGCCAGGTCGGGGGTGTGGGGGCCGACGATGTGGGGCTCGAGAGTTGACAGGTCGAGGTGGATGACCCGGTCGAAGAACCGCTCGGGGTCGTGCTCCACCTCGTCGTCGGCGCGGAGGTCGGCGGCGTGGGCGGAGGCGGCGTCGGCGACGTCCTCGCGCCCGGTCGCCTTCAGGTAGGAGGCGGCCCGGTCGTCGAATGGGAAGATCGAGGTCGTGGCGCCGATCTCGGCGCCCATGTTGCAGATCGTGGCCCTGCCCGTGCAGCTGATGGCCCTCGTGCCGGGGCCGAAGTACTCGACGATGGCCCCGGTGCCCCCCTTGACGGTCAGCAGCTCGGCCACCTTGAGGATGACGTCCTTGGGCGCCGTCCAGCCGGAGAGGTCGCCGTCGAGGCGGACCCCGATGAGCTTGGGCCACCGGATGCCGAACGGGCCGCCGGTCATGACGTCCACCGCCTCGGCTCCTCCGACGCCGATGGCCACCATGGCCAGGCCTCCGGCATTGGGCGTGTGGCTGTCGGTGCCAATCATCATCCCGCCCGGGAAGGCGTAGTGCTCGAGCACTACCTGGTGGATGATGCCCGAGCCCGGCCGGTAGAAGCCGATGCCGTAGCGGGCCGAGGCGGTGCGTAGGAAGTCGTAGACCTCACGGTTGGCGTCCTCGGCGGCGACCAGGTCGGGCTCCGCCCCCTCACGCGCCTGGATGAGGTGGTCACAATGGATGGTGGTGGGCACCGCCACGGTGGGGAGCCCGGCCGTCATGAACTGCAGGAGGGCCATCTGAGCGGTGGCGTCCTGCATGGCCACTCGGTCGACGCGGAACTCCACGTAGCTGTGGCCGCGCTCGAGCTCGGCGCCCTCGGGGTCCCGGAGGTGGTTGAAGAGGACTTTCTCCGCCATGGTCAGGGGCCGGCCGGAGCGACGGCGTCCGATCTCGACGCGCTCGGCGAGCCTCCCGTACACCTCGCGGGCGAGGTCGGCTGGAGTGGCTTCGGACGTGGGGATCGGGGTGCTCCTCCGGGTGGGCGGTCGGTGAGTCCACCCTATTCGAGCCGCCCGCCACCCCAGTCGGGGCGCGTCAGCAACGGGACAGTGTCCGAGTTTGTCCGTGACATCGGGCCGGCAGGGGCATGATGGGGTGATGGCGGAGGATCGGGGATCCGGCCCGGCGCGCCGCGCTCGCAAGGCGACGGCGCCACCGTCCGCCGCGCCCGGCGGGCGGAAGGCGGCGGCTGCCAAGGCGTCGAAGGCCACCAAGGCGGCGAAGGCCACGAAGGCGGGCAAGGGACGCAAGGCGGTGGTGAAGGCCGGTCCGGGAGGGACCGACGTCGTGACCCAGGAGGACCGGTCGCCGGCGGAGACGGGCGCGGCGCGGATCAAGAAGGGGGCCAAAGCGGCACCGGCGGCCAAGAAGGCGGCCAAGAAGGCGGCCCCGGCGCCCACCGGCGCGCCGGCGGCGACAAAGGCCACGAAGGCAGCGAAGGCCACCAAGGCCACGAAGGCCACGAAGGCCACGAAGGCCACGAAGGCGGCGAAGGCCACCAAGGCGCCGAGAGTGGCGAAGGCGACCAAGGCCCGGGGCGAGTGGGCGGCGGGCGTGCTGGCGGAGGCGAGCGAAGGCACCGGCGACACGCCGGTGGCCGAGGTCCCGCCTGGTCCACCCGAGGCGCCGACCGAGGCCCCTCCGGCTCCGCCCGCCGCGCCCGCGGCTCCCGCCCCGGCGGCCGCCCCTTCCCCGCCCCGGCCGGCGGCGACCAGGGCGCTCCTGCTCTCCGTGGTCGCGGTCGTGACCTGCGTGACGATCGTGGTGCCGATCGTCGCCATCGTCGTGGCCCGGGGCGCCCGCCGCAGTCGCCTGCGCCTGGCGTCGGCCGCCCTCGGGATCGCCATCGTCGCCCTCGTCCTGGGCGTCGTGATCGACGTCAACCTGGCCGTCGGCGCCCTCAGGGACGAGGAGAAGGGCGTCGAGTACACCGAGCTCCGCCCGGGGGACTGCTTCGAGCGCCCGCCCGAGAGGTTCGTGCGAGCCATCCGCCAGGACTGCGCCGGGCCCCACGACCTAGAGGTCTTCGCCACCGTCGAGGATCCCGCGCCTCCGGGCGCTCCCTACCCCGGCCAGGAGATCCTCGAGCGAGAGGCGGCGGTGGCCTGCCTTCCCCAGTTCGAGGACTACGTCGGCGTGCCCTTCGACCAGTCCGAGCTGATCTTCACGAGGTACGTGCCCACCGAGCGGTCCTGGAAGGACGACGATCGCCTGCTCCTCTGCACGCTCTCGGCCAAGGAGGGCCAGCTCCAGGGACCGGCCAAGGGCTCCCGTAGGTAAGGGAGCTCAGGCGCTGGCGGTCACCCGGCTGGCCCGCTGGGCCTCCATGCGCCTGACCTCGTCGACGGGGGCGACCAGCCAGGTGTGGGCCACGGTGGCGGGCCAGTCGGCGAGCAGCTCGGCGGCGCGTGGCGAGTTGGTGAGCTCGTGGTGGCGCTCGATCAGCCAGCGCAGCTCCTCGAGGAGGTCGGCGTCGGGCCGGGCCGCCTCGACCAGGGCGGTGTTGAGCCGGGTCGTGAGGGTGGCGTCGGGGTCCCACACGAACGCCTGGCCTCCGGTCATGCCGGCGCCAATGTTGTAGCCGACCGGTCCCAGCACGACGACCGTGCCTCCGGTCATGTACTCGCAGGCGTGGTCGCCGACGCCCTCCACCACCGCGGTGGCGCCCGAGTTGCGTACGGCGAAGCGCTCGCCCACCGCCCCGGCGCAGAACAGCTGGCCGCCGGTGGCGCCGTAGAGGCAGGTGTTCCCGGCCAGCACGGGCTCGCCGCCGCCCGACGCCCGGCGCGACGCAGTCCCGGCGCCGTTGGAACTGGGCACGACGGGGACGCCCGGTATCGCCGGCGGCCCGTCCTCGGCGGGGAGCGGCACGTAGGTGTTGGGATGGGGGCGGATGACGATGCGGCCGCCGCCCATGCCCTTGCCGACGTAGTCGTTGGCCTCGCCCACCAGCTCGAACTCGATGCCGTGGGTGAGGAAGGCCCCGAAGCTCTGGCCGGCGGAGCCGTCGAAGCGCACGACGGCCGTGCCCATGGGAGGCGCCTCGCCCCACTCCAGGGCGATGGCCCCGCCGAGGGCGGCGCCGACGGTGCGGTCGGCGTTGGCGATGCGGTAGCGCAGCTCCACGTCGTCCCCCTCGAAGACGCCGAGGAAGGCGTCCTCGACGAGGCGGTCACCGAGGGAGGAGCGGGCCCGCTGGATCTCGACCGGGCGGACGAACCGACGAGGCGTGGACGGGTCCTGGGGCGGCGTGATGAGCGGGGAGAGGTCCATGGTGTCGGCCCGGCGGTCGCCCGTACGCTTCTGGCGGAGGCACTCGACCCGCCCGATGGCCTCGTCGAGGGTGCGCAGGCCGAGGGCGGCCAGGCCCCGCCGCACCTCCTCGGCGATGAAGAGCATGTAGGCGGCCACGCCCTCGGCGGTGCCGGCGAACTTGGCCCGCAGGTGAGGGCGCTGCGTGGCGATGCCGGTGGGGCAGGTGTCCTTGTGGCAGGCCCGGGCCATGATGCAGCCCTCGGCGATCATGGCGGCGGTGCCGAACGAGTACTCGTCCGCCCCGAGCAGGGCCCCCATCAGGATGTCCCGCCCGGTGAGCAGCCCCCCGTCGATGCGCACCCGGATGCGGTCGCGCAGGCCGTTGGCGATGAGCGCCGCCTGGGTGTCGGCCAGGCCCAGCTCCCACGGAAGGCCGGCGTGCTTGATGGACATGAGGGGCGAGGCGCCCGTCCCCCCGTTGCTCCCGCTGATGTGGACGACCTCGGCCAGGGCCTTGGCCACGCCGGCGGCGATCGTGCCGACGCCGTCCTCGGCCACCAGCTTCACCGACACCTCGGCCAGCCGGTTCACCTGCTTGAGGTCGTAGATGAGCTGGGCCAGGTCCTCGATGGAGTAGATGTCGTGGTGCGGGGGCGGTGAGATGAGGCCGATGCCGGGCTGGGTGTGGCGGAGCGTGGCGATCTCCTCGGACACCTTGGCCCCCGGGATCTGGCCGCCTTCGCCGGGCTTCGAGCCCTGGGCGATCTTGATGTTCAGCTCGTCGGCGAAGGCGCAGTACTCGGGCGTCACGCCGAAGCGCCCCGAGGCGATCTGCTTGATACGGCTGTTCTTGTCGCCGGTGGGCCGGCCTCGGGTGCGGAACCGCTCGCGGCCCTCGCCGCCCTCGCCGCAGTTCGAGGCCCCCCCGATCAGGTTCATGGCCTCGGCGAGGGTCTCGTGGGCCTCCCGCGAGAGGGCGCCGTGGGACATGGCGCCGGTGGAGAACCGCCGGGTGATGGCTCGGGCCGGCTCCACCTCCTCGAGCGGGACGGGCGGGCCGGCGGGGACGAGCTCGAGGAGGTCGTGCAGCTCGGTGGCGGGGCGCCCGTTGACGAGGGTGGCGAAGCGCTCGTAGGTCTCGTCGCTGTTGCCGCGCACCGCCGCCTGCAGAAGGTGGGCGGCCTTCATCTCGTTGAGGGCCTTGGTGACGTCGTCGTTGTGGGTGTGGTACTCGGCGCCCGCCCGCTTGAGGGCCCGGTAGTACCCGCCCTCGCCCAGGCGGGAGTTGGCGTGCCGCTCGAGGGCGTCGCGCCCCAGCTCCTCCCATCCGATGCCGCCGACGACCGAGGGCGTGCCGGTGAAGCACACGTCGACGACCTCGGGACCGAGGCCGAGGATCTCGAAGATCTGCGCCCCTCGGTAGGAGTCCACCGTGGAGATGCCCATCTTCGACATCACCTTCAGGACGCCGTCCTCCATCGCCGACTGCAGGTGGTTCTGGGCCTCGGGCCCCGAGAGCTCCGAGTCCTCGTTGCGGTCGGCCTCGTGGGCCACCGTCTCGAGGGCGAGCCCCGGGCAGATGGCGTCGGCCCCGTACCCGAGCAGGCAGGCGATGTAGTGCACGTCACGGGCGTCGTCGGCCGAGACCACCAGGCTGGTGTGGGGCCGCAGGCCGCACGCCACCAGGCGGTGGTGGACGGCGCCGGTCGCAATCAGGGCCGGCACCGGCACCCGCTCGTCGGAGATGTTGCCGTCGTCGATGACGAGGATCCCCGTGCCCTCGGCGGCGAGGCGCTGAGCCTGGTCGCACAGGCGGTCGACGGCCGCCCGCAGGCCGGCGGGTCCCTCGCTCGCGAGGAAGCTGGCGTCGAGGTGGGCGGCGCCGAACACGTCCTGGGCATCGCCGGTGAGCAGGTCGACGACGAGCGAGGGGTAGACGAAGAACGACTTGAGGACGAGGAGCTCGGCCGCCCGGGGGTCGTCGTCCACGAGGATGGGCCGGCGGGGCCCGAGCGTCGTGCGCAGGCTCATCACGAGGCGCTCGCGGAGGTGGTCGATGGGCGGGTTGGTCACCTGGGCGAAGCGCTGCTTCAGGTAGTGGTGGACGGGACGGGGCCGCCCGGCCAGGTGGGGCAGGGGCGAGTCGTCGCCCATCGAGTACGTGGGCTCCTTGGCGTCGCTCGCCATGCGGCGGACGACCATGGTGAGCTCTTCGCGGGTGTAGCCGAACATGGCTTGGCGGCGCTCGAGCACCTCGGGCTCGGGCGTCTGCACGATGGGCCGGCCCTGGCCCAGCTCCCGCAGCCCATCGGCCGCCCAGCGGGCCCACGGGGCGGCGGCCGCCAGCCGTTCCTTGCAGGCGGCGTCGTCCAACACCCCCCGGCCGGGGTCGACGAACAGCATCTGCCCGGGGCCGAGGCGGCCCCGCCTGACCAGCCCCCGCCCGGAGACGTCGACGGCGCCCGCCTCCGAGCAGCACACGACCAGCCCGTCGTCGCAGATGGCGTAGCGGATTGGGCGGAGCCCGTTGCGGTCGAGGGCGGCCCCCACGCCGAGGCCGTCGGTGAAGATCATGCCGGCGGGGCCGTCCCACGGCTCCATGAGCGAGGCGTGGTAGCGGTAGAACCCCCTGACCGCGGGGTCGAGGTCGCGCTCGCCCTCCCAGGCCTCGGGAACGGTCATGGCGACCGCGTGGCGGACGTCGCGGCCCGCACGGGTGAGGAGCTCGACCACCGAGTCGAGCTGGCCGGAGTCGGAGTCGGACGGGTCGACGACGGGGTGGAACAGCTCCTCGGGGCCGAGCCCGACGGCCTCGGTGCCGAGCACGGCCCGGGCTCGCATCCGGTTGATGTTGCCGGCCAGGGCGTTGATCTCGCCGTTGTGGCACAGCATGCGGAAGGGCTGGGCCCGCTCCCAGGTGGGCAGCGTGTTGGTGGAGAACCGCTGGTGGAAGATGGCGAACGGCGCGGCGAACCGCTCGTCGGCCAGGTCGAGGAAGAAGTCGGCGAGGGCGTCGGCGACGACCAGGCCCTTGTAGAGCACGGTGCGGAACGAGCACGACGCCAGGTACGTGCCGTCGAAGCCCCGGAGCCGGCGGCGCAGGCGGAACGCGGCCCGCTCGGCGGCCGACTCGCCCACGTCGGGCGGCGGGGCGAGGACCGCCTGGAGGAACGTGGGCCGGGTGGCCAGGGCCAGCTCGCCCAGCACCCCGTCGTCGGTGGGCGGCGTCCGCCAGTCGACGACCGAGATGCCCTCAGCGGCGGCTGCCTCCTCCAGGGCGGCACGGGGGTCGTCGCCCCGGACCATGAGCATCGCCACCCCGTGGGTGGTCTCGTCCCCCGCCCGCCCGAAGATCGCCGGCGGGATGGGAACCAAGAGACCCGACCCGTCGGACGAGCGGGCGTCGGCGGCCAGCGCCCCCCGGTGCTTCACGCAGGCGAGGCCGGTGAGCGCGGCGGCCACGATGTCTCGGGACGCTCGCCCCCGGGCGTCGGCGACGAAGCCGATGCCGCAGGCGTCGAGCTC
>DATACM010000014.1:0-2756 GCA_036259055.1 Acidimicrobiales bacterium
ATGCCGCCCGCGTCGCCCACGAGCAGCACGCGGGCCACGGGGGAGAGGAGGGTGAGGAGTGACGCCGGCGGCCGCCCCGAGCGGCGCGGCGAGCTGCGCCCGCTGTGGCGTCAGGATCGACGGCTGCGCCGTCTGCGAGAGAGACCAGTGTCGCGAGCCGCTGTGCTACCGCTGCGTCCGCATCGCTTTGGTGCAGGAGGTCCGTCAACCTCACGGTCACGGAGGGTGAGCGGGCGGCGGTTTCAGATGACTGCTGAAGCTCCTATGTCAAGCGGGCTGCACGGCATCCTCGCTGAGTGCGTGTGGCGCCGTCATCCCCCCGTTGAGGTCACGCATCATCCGCCGGTAGACGACGTCGGAGAGGTGGCGCTTGAGAATGCGGCGTGCCTCGCGTTTGGTGTGCCCCCGCCGCCGGGCGTCAGCGATGATCTTCTGGGCTCGCTCGTCGCAGCGCAGCTGCGTGATGGCCATCCGGTGGAGCACGGCGTTGACACGCCGGTTGCCGCCCAGGTTGAGCCGGTGACGCACCGGCTCGCCTCTGCCCTCGGCGGAAGACGCCTCGAGGGGGGCGGTACCGTTGAACCTCGCAAACGCTCCTTCTCCTGCGAACCGGCGGGGATCTCCCACCTCGACGAGCAGTTCGGCCGCCGAGCGGATCTCCACCCCGCACAGCTGATCGAGCGTCGACCCCGTGCGACGAACGAGCCCGGCCAACTCCTTGGCGATGTGCCGTTCGTCGCGATCGAGGCCCTCGATGCGAGCGGCGTACGCGTCGAGCAGACCCAGGCGCAGGACCGTGGGCGCGTCCCAGCTCCGGGAGCGGTCACGGGCAACGACGGCGTCGAGCCGAACGCGCACGGGCTTGGTCACCGGAACGTCCGCCCGCGCCTCCTCGGCCAGCTCCACCAGGAGGCTGTCGGCTTCGTTGAGCAGGTGCTGACGAGAGGCCAGGACGCTGCAACGGGCCTTGTGCCACAAGGCCATCAGCTCGGTCGTCTCGTCCGGCCCGGCGTCGCCGGCCGCCCGCTTGAACGCCACCGGGACAGCTGCGTCGGCAAGCGTCTCCCGCGCGATGCGCACCGAGTCCGAGGCGTCGGTCTTTCCCTGCTGACGGGCACGTCGTCGCTCGTGGGTGCGGTTGGGGCACACGTCACGCACGTCGTGGCCGCGCTGGGCGAGGAAGGTGGCGGTGTGCCGGCCCAGCCCCGAGGCTCCCTCGATCCCCCAGCGCAGGACGGGGCCGTGGCCGAGCGCCCACGCCTCCATAGCCCGATGCCCCTCTCCCGAGACACGGAACGTCTCGGTGGCGACAACGCCGCCCCGGCCGTCGAGCACCGTCGCCGTGAGGCTCTGGCGGTGCGGGTCGACACCCAAGACGTTGCCGCCTCCGGCGGCGCTCTTCTTCGGGTGCTTCGCACCCCGGCTGCGGTTGTGGCGTGGACGAGTCGGCCGTGTCGCCATGTCCCTTCCCCCGTGGCTAGCGTTTGTGAGTGCCGGCCGGCATATCCCCGTTGGGTTACCAACGCTCCTATCAGGCCAGGCCGGCATCGAAGGACCGGACCGAGGGCGACAATTCAGCAGCAGGACAGCCCCACTGCGAGTGGGGGGTCTAGATCTACTGTGGGTCAGCCCTCGGTCCGGCCTCCGACGGTACGGTGCCGTCGCACCGCACCGGTAGTCCGATTACAACACGGGGATCTACTTCGGTCGGGCCTTCGGCCCGAAGCGCTGACCAGCGGCTACGCGGCTTTCCTCGGCTGGTCGGCGCGATAGAACAGCACGCTCCTCGCCGCCTTCGAGGTTCTGAAGGCGAAGTTCGAGCCACTCGGCGAGGACGAGGAACGGGAGGTCGTGGACACGAGCGGTTGGCGGTGATGTCAGCTCCGGGCGAGTCGGTCCCGGATGTGGGCGTGGCCGGGTAACTCCTGGCCCGGCTCGCGGCACCATACGTTGGAGACGAGATGGCCGATCCGACTGACGCTGCTCGTTGCTGCCGCTCGCGACGGCGACAAGACGTCGTTCACAATCCTCCTCGAGCGGCACCGACCCCTCCTCGTCGCTCTCTGTCGGCGCACCCTTGGCAACCGGTGGTCGGCCGACGATGCCGTCCAGGAGGCGAGTCTGCAGGCCCTGCTCGGCCTGGGCCACCTGCGGCATCCGGAGCGATTCGGGCCCTGGCTGGCCGGGATCGGGCTGAACGTCTGTCGTCGGATGCTCCGCCAGCGGAGGTTCGAGATGTGGACGGCGGAGACGCTGAGCGGCGGTCGGAGCGGCCATGAGCCGCCAGACCGCGAACCAGGTCCGGAGGAGCTGGCCGAGGTCGCCGACGTGGCACGGAGGGTGCGCGAGGCGGTGGCCGCACTGCCGGCGGGTCAACGGTCGGCCGTGATCGCGTTCTACCTGTCGGGACTGAGCTATCGGGAGACGGCGACCAGCCTGGCGGTCGCCCTGCCGGCGGCAAAGACCCGTCTCCACAAAGCCCGCGCGGGCCTGCGGCGCGAGCTGCGGTCGCTGTGGGAGGAGGCATTCGTCATGTCGGACGACGAACTGATACGGGTGCGGGTGGCCGACGTGCGATCCGGCCACGACGAGCAGAAGCCGTCGCCGTTCATCGTCCTCCTCGAGGCGGTCGATGGCGATCGCCGCCTGCCGATCTGGATCGGCCAGCAGGAGGCGTTCGCGCTGGTGCTGTCGCTGGAGGCCATCGACCTGCCCCGGCCGCTCGTCTACCAGTTCATGCGCAACGCTCTGGAGGC
>DATACM010000015.1:0-6304 GCA_036259055.1 Acidimicrobiales bacterium
CACCGTGTGCACGGCCAGGGCGCCGGCCACCCGGGTCATGGGGTCGATGTTCCAGTCCCGCAGGCGGGGCGGGGCGGCCAGCTGGGCCCCCGGGCCCTCCCGGCGGCGCACGTAGCGCTTGGGCTGGGCCGTGCTCACCGCGTAGGGGTCGTTGACCCCCTCACGCAGGTGGGCCTTGCCGCTCTCGTCGAACTCGATGGGCAGGTTCTTGAAACACATGCCTGATTCCCCCCTAGGGCTGGGTCAGCGCTCCCGTTTCTCCGTCGCCGAAGGGCGCGGCGGGTGAGCCCCCGCCGGTCCCGCGTAGATGCGCACGGCATCTATCTGCACACCTACAGAATACTGCCGCCGAGCGGCGAAATCAGGTGGGAGAATGGATTTCGAACGCTTTCGTGCAGGAGGTTGTGACGGCTCCAGCCGCTTCGAGGAAGGGGGCATCGCCGTGAGCGTCACCAGTGCGGCCGAGGAGGCCGGAACCACCATAGGCGACGTCGCCGAGGACCTGGCCAGGGCGTCCCTGGCCCTGGCCCGGCGCTTCCACGCCGGGGGCACCATGTGGTGCGCCTCGCCCGCCTGGCCGTTCCACGCCCACCACGTGGCGGTCGAGTTCGTCCATCCGGTGATCGTGGGCAAGCGGGCCCTCGCCGCCGTCACCGTCCCGCCCGGCGCCGACGTCGTCGCCACCCTGCGGGCGTCGGTGCGCCCGGGTGACATGGTCGTCGCCCTGGCCCGGGCCGACGACGCCGAAGTGGCCGACGCCCTGCGCCGGGGGCGGGCGTGGGGCGTCGAGACGGTGTGGTTCGGCCACGGCCCGCGCCCGGCGACCGGCGCCGCCGACCACGTCGTGTGGCTCGACGGCGACGACGAGCTGGAGGCGTCCGAGCGGTTCGTGCGCCTGTACCACATGCTGTGGGAGCTCACCCACGTGTGCTTCGAGCACCCCGGCCTCCTGAAGGCGGACCCCGAGTGCACCGACGAGGTGTGCATCACCTGCTCCGACGAGGGCCGGTTGGCCGAGGTCGTCTCCGTCGAGGGCGACGAGGCGGTCGTGCGCACCGCCGAGGGCACCGAGCGCATCGACACCATGCTCATCGACCCGCCGGGGCCCAACGACCTGGTGCTCGTGCACGCCGGTTCGGCCATCGCCAACGTGACCGGGAAGGAGGAGATCTCCTCGTGAGCCCCGAGTCCACCGACTTCCTCTACCCGTTCATCGAGGGGGACGAGACCGACTCCGCGTCGCTGCTCGCCGACCTCACCCGCTCGGCCGAGGGCAAGTGGGCCCAGAGCAGCGGCCTGCGGGCCCAGACGCTCGAGCGCTGCGAGGACCAGCTGCGCACGGTGGCGGCGGCCATGGCCGAGCGCTTCGCCGCCGGCGGGCGCCTCTTCGCCTTCGGCAACGGCGGGAGCGCGACCGACGCCGAGGGCGTCGCCCAGCTGTACACCCGGCCGCCGGCTGCCACTGCGTTCGGGCCCCGAAGGCCGACGCCGCTGCCCGCCCGCTCGCTGGCCGAGGACCAGGCGGTGCTGACCGCCCTGTCCAACGACATCGGCTTCGACGTCGTCTTCTCCCGCCAGCTGATCGCCCACGGCCACCCGTCCGACATCGCCATGGGATTCTCCACCAGCGGCAACTCCGACAACCTGCTCGTCGCCTTCGCCGAGGCGACCAAGCAGGGGATGCTCACCGTCGGCCTGGCGGGCTACGACGGCGGGCGCATGGCCGCCGACCCCAACCTCGAGCACTGTCTGATCGTCCGCTCCGACAGCGTCCACCGCATCCAGGAGTCCCAGGCCTCCCTCACCCACGTGCTCTGGGCCTACGTCCAGGAGGCCCTGCAGACGGCGGCCGCCCCGGTCTGACGCCTATCGAGCCGGTCGACGCCCTCGAGTACCACCGTCTCACCGTCCACCGGCCCGACCGGGAGTGGCCGGCGGACCGCCGGCTGGTGCGGGGGTTCCAGCCGATGCGGTGGGAGACCAGGCCGCCGCCGCACAAGACCTACCCGGGCCGGGCGGCGACGCTCCTTCCCGCCGAGCTGGCCCCCGGCGGCCCCCGCCCCGCGCTCGACCTGGGGCTGGTCGGGCGGCTGCTGTTCCTCTCGGCCGGCGTCGTGCGCATGCTCCCCATGCCCGGCGGTCCCATGTGGTTCCGCGCCGCCGGGTCGGCCGGCAACCTCGCCCCTGTCGAGGTTTACCTCCTCACCGGGGACCTCGACGGCCTGGAGGCCGGGCTCTACCACTACGAGCCGGTCGACCACGCCCTCGCACGCCTGCGGGGCGTCGCCCCCGACACGCCGCCGGCGCTGGTGCTCACCGGCGTGCCGTGGCGGACGTGCTGGAAGTACCGGGAGCGGGGGTTCCGCCACCTGTGGTGGGACGCGGGGACGATGCTGGCCCACGTCCTCGCGGTGGCGGCCGACGCCGGGCTGCCCGCCCGGGTCGAGCTGGGCTTCGTCGACGCCGAGGTCGCCGAGCTGGTGGGCGCCGACCGGGTGCACGAGCTGCCCCTCGCCCTCGTCGGCCTGGCCGGGCCGCCGGCGCTGCCGCCGCCCGAGAGCGTGCCCGCCGGCCACCTGGCCGACGACCCCTTCGAGTTCCCGCTGGTGACGGCGGCCTACCGGGCCGGGGAGCTGAGCGGCGCGGCGGAGGTGGCCGCCTGGCGGGAGGCGGGGGCCGCGCTCGAGGCGGCGGCGGCGCCGGCCTCCCTCGAGCCCCCATGGGAGGGTCCGTTGGAGGAGGTCGTGCTGCGCCGAGGGTCGACGCGCCGGTTCGACGTCGGGGCGGTGGCGCCCGCCGCCCTCGTCACCGAGGGCCTGCCCTGGTCGACCGGGCCCGCCCCCCTCGACGTGCTGCGCCCGGGGTCCACCCTGCTCGAGCACCTCCTCCTCGTCCACGCGGTGGAAGGGGTCGAGCCGGGGGGCTACCGCCTCGGGGCCGACCGCTTGGTCGGGCTCGGCGGGGGCGACCTACGTCAGGTGGGGCGGTACCTGTGCCTGGGCCAGCGCCTGGGCGGTGACGGGGCGCTCACCGCCTTCCACGCCGCCGACCTCGCCGGCGTCACCGCTGCCCTCGGCGACCGGGGGTACCGGGCGGCCCTCCTCGAGGCGGGGATCGTCGAGGGCCGCCTGCACCTGGCCGCCTTCGGGCTGGGCCTGGGCGCCAGCGGTCTCACCTTCTTCGACGAGGAGGTGAGCCGCTTCTTCGCCACCTCCGCCGCGCCCATGCTCGTCACCGCCGTCGGCGTCCCCTCCTACCGGTCACGCCCCGGCGGCCGCCCCCGCCAGCCCGTCAGGATGCGGGCCCGCTGACCCCCCGACAGCCCCCCGAAACCCGGGACACGCGACGGGCGAGGGCGCGAGGGCGGCGCTTGGGAGGTCAGGAGCAGCTGGGCGACTCGCCCCCGCCGTCGCCGGGTGGGCGGCGGCCGATGGTGAGGGGGGCGTTGCACGTGCAGAGGCTCTCCTCGCAGCGGTGCTGGCCCTCGTTGGCGGCGAGGCGCTCGATCACCTCGTGCAGCGTCCGCCGGAGGGTGGCCAGCTCGGCGAGGCGGCGCTCGGTCTCGTCGAGCTTGCGCTCGACCAGGGCCGCCAGCTCGGGGTGGTTGTCGCCGCAGCACCCCTCGGCCACGTGGAGGAACTCCTTGGCCTCGGCCAGGCTGAGCCCGAGCATCTTGGCCCGGTTGACCAGCTCGATGCGCCGCAGCGCCTCGTCGTCGTAGAGCCGGTAGCCCGACTCGGTCCGCACCGCCGGCTCCACCAGGCCCAAGGCCTCGTAGTGACGGAGGGCCTTGCGGGTGAGGCCCGTCCGCCGGCCCACCTCGGAGACCTTGAGCAGCCCCGGCTGCTCCTCTTCCAGAGCGTCCACCGTCATGTCCATACCCCATGGTACCAACCCGGCCCAAGGGGCCGGGTTGGCGTGGGTGGGTCGCGTCAGGCAGCGCTGCCGTAGGGCTGCCCGACGCGGTCGTAACAGTCGGAGTGGTAGTGCTCGACCCGCTTCCAGACGCCGTCCACGTAGACGTTGGCGATCACCTGCCAGAGCCGCGCCTTGGCGGTGAACTTCACGGGCATCCCGCAGCCCGCGCACTTGACGGAGCTGCCGGCCTCGACCGGTCGGGTCACGGCCCGGCTCTCGAAGGGCCTCTGCGGCGTCATAGGAGTGTCATCGGCACGGTGGGGGCCCGACCTGAGCGGCGCCCCCGGAGACGTCAGGAAGACGACAGATTCAACGATCGTCGACTTGACGCGCCTTGACCCTTCTGCGAAGGTTCGCCCCGCCGGGGCGTGGGGTGCGTCCGCCGTGCACCCCAGCCCCGGTTTCCCTTTTCCGACGCCGAGCGGGCCGCGCCCGTGGGTCAGGGCGGCGGCCGGAAGCCCGCCTTGAACGACTCGAACACGGGCCGGAGCCGGGACCAGTCGGCCTCCCGGGTCTGGAAGTTGATGGCGAAGCTGTAGCGGTCGGTGACGAAGCCCAGGTCGAGCACGTGCAGCTCGACGCCGCTGTCGGTGTAGGTGAACTCCCAGACGGCGGCGGGGAGGTCCTGGAACGTGGTGGGCTCGAGCTGGACCCGCTTGTAGTTGGCGTAGCGGGAGGAGAGCGACCGCTCCTGGGCCCGCCACGCCTCCACCGGCGACGAGGCGGGCGGCTGCACGTGGTCGACCCGAAGGTAGGTGCCGGGCCGCTCCGGGTCCACGAAGTCGGTGATCGACCCGCTACGGCGGACCCCCCACTCCGGAGGGTGGCGGATCGAGAAGCCGGTGGCGCCGTCGGTGTAGGTCACCCACTCGGACGGAGCGCTCGGGCCCTCCGCCTCGTCGAGCGACGGCCGCGAGGGCCGCAGGATCCTGCCCTCGGTCGTCACCAGGGCGATGAGGACGGCGCCCACCGCCGCGGCCAGCAGGGCGAGCCAGAAGCCCTTGGGGAACCGTCGCTTGGAGTCGTCGGGCCAGGGACGGCGCTCGACCGGCGCGGGCGCCTCGTCGAGAGGCGGCGGTGGAACGGTCTCCACCGGGATGTCGAAGAACCACGGCTCGCGCCGCGGCGGCGCGGTGACGAGCGTGGCCAGCGGTGCGGTCGGGGCGGGGTCGACGTCCTCGGGTGAACCGGCTCCGGCGCCGCCCGGGAAGGCGGCGCTGTCCGGCGGCGCGACCGCCGGCAGCGGAGCGTCGCCGGTCCCTGTGTGCTCCCCCGCGGCGGCCAGCAGCAAGGGGCGGACGGCCGCCTCGTCGCCCCGGGCCAGCGGGTCCTTGACGAAGAGGGCGTCGAACACCGCTTGGAGCGGCCCCGCCCGCTCGGCGGGGCGCGGCTCGCGCCCGACGATGGCCTCGAGGGTCGCGGCGGCGTCCTCGCCCTCGAACGGGGCAACGCCTTCTACGGCGAAGTAGAGGGTGGCGCCCAGGGACCAGAGGTCGGACGCGGCGCTGGCGCCGGCCGTCCCCGTCTGCTCAGGGGCGAGGTAGAGCGGTGCGGGGTCGCCGCCGGCGGTCGTGGCCCTGGGGTCGTCGAGCACCGAGCCCACGCCGAAGTCGGCCAGGCGGGCGCCCCCCGACGCCGGGAGCAGGACGTTGGACGGGCGCACGCTGCGGTGCACCAGCGCTCCGGCGTGGGCGGCGGCGAGGGCGTCGAGCACGGCCAGGCCGACTCGGGCGACCCGCTCGGGGGGCAGCGGTCCCTCGGTGGCCACGACGTCCTCGAGCGTCGGCGCGTCCGCCAGCTCGGTGACGACGTAGGGCCGGCCGTCGTCGGCCACCGCGTCGAGCACGGCGACGGCCCCCGGATGCTGGAGGTGGGCGGCGGCGCGCGCCTCGCGCAGCACCTTGGCGGCGAGGGCCGCCTGCTCGGCGTCGTCGAGGACGTCGGGCAGCGTCACCTCCCGAACGGCCACCTCCCGGTCGAGGGTGCGGTCGAACGCCCGCCACGCGACGCCCAGCGGTCCGCGGGCCACCTCGTCGAGCAGCTCGTAGCGCTCGACGATGACGCATCCGGCCGTCGCTTCCGCGGGCACGGACCAAGACGCTACCCCCGCCTCGGCTCGCCGAGGCCCGGACGCGGGGGACGCGGTGCCGTGGGAGGGCGCCGCAGCATGCGGCCGGGAACGGACAGGTGGCCGGTACACTCGTAGGGAGATGGCTGACGAAGCGGCTGCGGCCGCAGCGTTCGGGCCCAACGCCTGGCTCGTCGACGACATGTACGAGCGGTACAAGCAGGACCCGTCGTCGGTGGCGGAGAGCTGGCGGGACTTCTTCGAGGGGTATGGGGCCGGTCGGCCGGCGGACGCCGACGGCGCTGCGGCTCCGGCGCC
>DATACM010000016.1:0-2605 GCA_036259055.1 Acidimicrobiales bacterium
GCGTGTTGCGGAGCTGGCCCTCGAGGGCTTCGATCGCCGCCTTGGGGTCGGCGGTCTTCGACGGCGTGGCCTGGCTGGACACGGTCAAGAACCTGCCTGGGCGCCCGTGGCGGCCGCCGCCTCCGCCGCCAGCAGCTCCTCGACGTGACGGACGATCTCGCGAACAGCGACGTCCACCGCAGCAGCAACCGGTTCGGAGAGCCCCTGCCCGACAGCGTCGGGATCGACCGGCTGGCACCCCACCATGAGCACGTTGGCCGGGAGGACCCCGAGAGCCCGCGCCAGCATCATCGCCCGCTCCGGCGTGGCGAGGTGCATGTCCGCCAGCAGGTCGTGCCGCTCGTCCCAGCTCAGGGCGTTGACGTCGACGACCTCGGGCTGGATCAGCATGACGTTCCCCGGCGGCCGCCCCAGATCGACACAGTCGACGACGACCAGCGCGTCGTAACCAGACTGCAGCTCCTGCACCAGAGCAATACCGCCAATCCCGGTCTCGACCACCGAGACCCCCGCCGGCAACTCCCGAGCCTCCAGCTTGTGAGCAACCTCAACGCCAAACCCGTCGTCCGCCCGCAAGACGTTGCCCACGCCAGCAATCAGAATTTTCATCGCCACAACACCTGGTGGGTCGGGGAGGGCACGCGGAAAAGGGGAGGCCGCCGGGTGGCGCGTAGGGAGGGGCCCCCGTGGGGGAGGGGCCCCACGGGGAGGGACCCTGAGCGACAGGCCCCGGCGGCCGGACGCAAGAAGCGATAGTGCTTCACGCCAGCACGCCCAACCGCCGCTCCGCCACCCGCAACGCATACCCCTTCACGACCCACCAGGTGATGTACTCCTCCAGCTCCTCCCACGCCTTCTGGTCGATCGAGTCCTTCCAGTGGTCCAGGCGGTTGCGGACCTCGGAGAAGATGATCCGGTCGAGGGCGTCGATCACCGCGTCCGGGTCGCGGGAGAGCAGGTGGCCGCCGGCGTCGTCGGTGCGCAGCTCGGCGGCGATCTGGGCGGCCGCCTGGTCGAGCTGCTCGTGATCGGGCAGGTCCACGCCCTCCTCCACCGCCTGGAGGCGCAGCCCGGCCCCGTCCTCCTCGACCCGCCGGAGGCAGTACCCACACAAGAGGGAGGCACCGGCCCACACGCCGATCTCCGGGACGGGTTGCGACGTGCGCTGCACGGCCACCGCCTGGTCGAGGTAGCGCTTGGCCAGTGGCGTCAGGGGATGGGTCTGGGCGAGCGCCCGGGCCCGGTAGGCGAGCTCCTCCGCCCCCAGCGCCACGCCGCCCCCTGCTGCCGCCGGCCCGTCGCCCGGCGGGGGACCGGCGTCGGCCGAGGTCACGTCTCCTCGTGCCCGCGGATCTGCAGGAACTGCACCGGCTCGGGCCCGGCAGCCGGAGCGGGCTGGTGGGCGTGGCCGTTGCCGGCCGCCTCCTCGTCGGGATCGACGACCTCGAGGCGGCGGAAGTTGGGCCAGTGCTCGCGCAGGGCCTGCTCGACGCCGACGGTGAGGGTGGCGGTCGAGCTGGGGCAACCGTCGCACGAGCCCAGCATCCGCACCTTGACCACGCCGTCGACGATGCTCTCGACGGTGATCGTGCCGCCGTGGGACTCGACGTAGGGCCGGACCTCCTCGAGGGCGGTCGCCACCGCGTCCTCGGCCTCGGACTGGTTGTCGGGCACCTCGCCCAGGTCGTAGGTCGCGAGGAAGGTGCCGGTGATGTCGTCGCGGGCCACCGACTCGAGGAAGATCTCGCCGCGCCAGCTGCGGATCATCTCGACCAGACGGCCCAGGCCCTCACGATGGAAGACGTCGATCCAGTCGAGCAGCTCCTCGACCTGGTCGCGGACCTTCGGGTCGGGATGGCTCAAAAGGGTCTCGGCCAGCTCGCCGACGCGGTATATCACCTCGCCGTAGGGGATCTGCTCGACATCGCTGCTCATCTGCTCGCCTCCTCGGAGGGGATCCCCACTTCTTCGCGGACCATGGCGAGGATCGGCTCCACGGTCGACTCGACCTCGGCGGAGAACCCGAGCCCGAAGGCGCGGTCCCCCGGCTCCACCTCTATGACAACGGTATCGGCAGGGAAACCCTTCCAGTAGCGGACCACGGCGAGGGTGTGATCGAGGTCGATGATGCCGCCGACCGCCTCCCCCAGCCGGTCGTGGACCTCCTCCTCCTCGGGCGGGGCCAGGTCGAGGGCGTAGCGGCGGATGGCGCCGGGCGGGTCGACGTCCCGGGGCATGGCGCCGACGAGCACGACCTTCTCCGGCCGCAGCTCCTGCAGGCGGTGGAGCACCCGGTGGGCGGCGTAGGATAAGTCCTCCACCACGACGTCGTCGGGCCAGTCCAGGCCCTCGACCCGGCGGATGAACTGGGTGCCGAAGTCGAGGTCGCGCAGCCACGGCAGCCCGATCCCGCCGACGAGCACGCGGGCCGTCTGCCGGTGGGGCGGGGTCACCGCCTGACCGTCGTCCTCGAGCAACGGGAAGGCCGGTGCCGGCCCGCCCCCTTCGTCGTTCACACGAACCTCCAAACCGGCGAACGGGCTTCGCCGTTTCGCCTCGGAAGCGGTGCTTCTCGGCGAGTTGTGCGGCTGCGCCTCAGCCGTCT
>DATACM010000017.1:0-10094 GCA_036259055.1 Acidimicrobiales bacterium
GAGCGCTCCCCCGTGGTGCTCGACGACGGCCTGCGCCGTCCGATGGAGGTTCAGGGCGCGGCGGTTGTAGCCGAGGCCCTCCCACGCCCGCAGCGCGTCGCCCGCCGGTGCCGCCGCGCACGCGGCGGGGGACGGGAACCGGGCAAGGAAGGCGCGCCACCGCGGCACCACCCGGGCGACCTGGGTCTGCTGGAGCATCAGCTCGCTCACCAGCACGGCCCACGGGTCGCGGGTGGCGCGCCACGGCAGGTCCCGGCGGTGGGACTCGCCCCACCCCAGCAGCGCGGCCTGGAACGCGGTCAGGGTCGGGCGCGGCACCAGTACACGCACGTCTCGTAGGGCACCTCGACCGGCTCCGGCTCCTCGGCGACGGCGGCGGCGACCTGGCGCAGGACGCCGGCCCGCTCGTCGTCGGGCAGCACGGCCACCCAGCTGGTGGTGGCCACCCAGTCGACCACCGAGGCACGGTCGAGGGGACGGGAGAAGGGAAAGCGGCGCTCGTCCAAGGGGCCGAACCGGTCGGTGCGGTCGAGGGCGTCCCGCCACCGGCCGGTACGGAACCGGGGCAGGGAAGCGGCCAGCGGGTCGAGGATGGCGCCTAGCGCGCCCACCCAGGGGACCGACCACACCAGCTCGTTCCACACCAGCCCCAGCCCGCCGCCCGGCCGGAGGATCCGGTGGATCTCGGCGACGGCCTCGTCGCCCGAGAACCAGTGGAAGGCCTGGGCCGCCACTACCGCGTCGACGGCTCCCGCCGCCAGCGGGATGGCCTCGGCCGTCCCACCGACCCCGTGGACCGCCGGCACGGCGCGGGCCAGCTCGGCCCGCATGCCGGCGAGGGGCTCGACGGCGATGAGGCGGGCGCCGGTGGGGACCAGGGCGCGGGTGAGCTTGCCGGTGCCCGCACCCAGGTCGACCACGGTCGTCCCCGGGCCGAGGGCCAGCGCGGCGACGAGGGCGTCGACGGCGGCAGCGGGGTACTCGGGCCGGGCCCGCTCGTAGGCGTCCGCCGAGCTGAACCCCTGAGCGGCGACCTCGTGCACGCCCACGATGCTGTCCGGTGACCTGCGCTCGGCTCGCTCTGAGGGGCCGCCGGCCCGTGCGGGCGGCAGGCGGGGAGGCACGGCCCGTCGGCCCCGCTCCCCGTGCTCGGTCACTGGGGGGCGATCGTACCGAGGCCGACCTATCGTCTCGGCCGGGGATGGTCGAGCTCGGGCTGCGCAACGACGTCTACCGGCGGCCTCTCATGACCGCCCTCGACCGCCTCGGCCTGGGCGAGGGCTGGACGTGTGCCGACGTGGGCGCGGGGGGCGGCGACGTCAGCGTGGCCCTGGCCGAGGTGGTCGGGCGGGACGGAAGGGTGTACGCCGTCGACAGCGACCCGCACGCCCGCGACCTGGTGGCGGAGGCGGCCGCCGCCCACAGCCAGATCGTCGCCATCACCCAGGCGGCGGAGGAGCTGCTCCTCCCGGAGCCGGTCGACCTCGCCTTCTGCCGGTTCCTGCTCATGCACGTCCACGACCCGCTGGTCGTCGTGCGCCGCATGGGCCGGGCAGTGCGCCCGGAGCGCTGGCTGGTCGCCCAGGAGCCGGTGACGACGGCGGGGCGGGTCGGAGGCAAGCCGCTCTCGATGCCCGACGCCCGCCACCCCGACGTGGGCGCCCTCCTCCCTGCCCTGGTCCGCGACGCCGGCCTCGAGATCGTCGACGCCTGGGCCGAGTCCCAGGCCGGCGCCGGCCCCGGACCCGTCTCCGACTACCTGGCCCACCTCACCGGCGTCGACCCCGGCGACGACCCCGTGGTCCTCCCCCCGCTGGTGACGGTGGTGGCCCGCCGCCCCTGACGCCCTGGAACGCATTGGGTCAGGAAAGTCGCGCGATCTCGCGCTCTCAGCGCGCCAGAACCGCCCCGCTCACTCCTCCACGGTCAGCTGGCGGAGGTAGAACCAGTACGTCCGCCAGCGCACGACGCCGGTGGCGGGCAGCCCGATCAGGTGCCAGAACATCCGCCACGTCTCCCGGTAGCCGTGGCGGCGCCCGAACTTCTCGCGCTTGGTCCGGTGGGTCACGCCGTGGAGGATGCGGGCGGTCGTCGGCAGCCGGCCCTCGGCGATCACCTCGTTGATCATGACCTCGATCGAGTAGCCGCTGCGCTTGTGCGGGGGCACGGCGTCCCACACCCACCGGGGCACGACCCGTTCGCCGGTGGTGGGGGCGAGGCGCAGGACGAGCGGGTTCCACAGGCCGTAGTCGAACCACCCGACCGACAGCGCCGCCCGGCCCTCGAGCCACGGCAGGCAGATGGCGTCCAGGTGGGCTGGTGTCAGGCCCAGGAGGTCGGCGTCGCAGAACAGGAACGCCTCGGCGTCGGTGGCCGCCACGCCGGTCTCGAGGGCATGGGCCTTCGATCCTCCCTCGTGTGCATCCCGGCGCACGACCTTCGCCCCGGCGGCGGCGGCCGCCTCGGCGGTGCCGTCGGTCGAACCGTCGTCGACGACGATGACCTCCCGGACGTACCTGCATCCCCGGCACGCCTCGACCACATCGGCCACCGTCGCTACCTCGTTGCGGGCGGGGACGACGGCGTCGATGGTGCGCAGCTGGCTGTCGTCGGGAGGCACCTCGGCCGATCGTAGGCGGCGGTGTCCCGACGGCCGGCGGAGGGAAGGAACGGCGTGACCGCCCGGACCCGAGGAGGCGACGGATGCCGGCACGAGAGGAGATGCCGTCCACCGTCCGGCGCTCGTCGGCCAAGGCCCAGCGCACGTGGGCCAAGGCCCACGACAGCGCGGTCGAGACCTACGGCGAGGGAGAGGCGGCTCACCGCACGGCGTTCGCCGCCCTCAAGCACACCCACGAGAAGAAGGGCGACCGGTGGGTGGCCAAGGAGGAGAAGGGCCCGTCCGACCCCCGCTCGACCCGATCCACCGAGGAGAAGCGCAAGGGCGAGGGGGAGACGTTCGGAGGCGTCGACGTCTACGGCAACACCAAACAGGAGCTGTACGACCGGGCCAGAAAGCTGGGCGTGCCCGGTCGCTCCCGCATGTCCAAGGAGGAGCTGGCCCGGGCGATCAGCCGCAAGGGCGGCTGAGCCGACCGGCCGGGGCTACTCGACGACGTCGCCCAGACGGTCCACCTGGACGCCCTTCTCCTCCAACCAGTGGATGGCCGCCTCGACCGCGTCGCGCTCGCCGGCCAGCTCGCAGACGATCCAGCCGACGGTCTCCTCGACGTTGGCCCGGCGGATGTTGGGCAGGACGTCGAACTCGCGCACGAGCCGGCCGAGCAGCGGCTGCTTGATGAGCTGCTCGGGGAACGTCAGCTTGACCCGCACGTTGGCCATGGGCCCCGAAGCATGACCATCGGGGGGCCGAACGTCCAGCGCGCCGCCACGGTCGAGGCCCAGGGCGGCGTTCAGGTTGCCGGACCGGAAGCCCTCCAAGTCCAGGGTGACCCGGCGGTAGCCGGCCGCCTCCACCGCCGCCACCACGTCGGCCCGCCGCTCGACCGCTCGCCCCAGCTCGCCGGCGTCCAGCTCGATGCGGGCCACGTCGCCGTAGTGGCGCACCCGGAGCTGGCCGAAGCCCAGCGCACGCAGGGCGGCCTCCGCCCTGCCCACCCGGTCGAGCGTGGTGAACGTCACGGGCGTGCCGTAGGGCACACGAGACGCCAGGCAGGCGGCCGCCAGCTTGTCCCACGTGCGCAGGCCCAGCGCCCGCGACGCCTCCCGTACGTCGGCCTTGGTGAAACCGGCGTCGACGAGGGGGAAGGCGGCGCCCCGTGCCGACGCCACCTGCTGGCCGGGACGGTGGTCGCCCAGGTCGTCGAGGTTCGTCCCGAGCACCACCGTCGAGCCCTCGGCCTCGGCCAGCGGCGCGAGCGCGTCCATCAACGCCGACTTGCAGTGGGCGCAGCGGTCGCCGTCGTTGGCCACGTACTCGGGCCGCTCGAGCTCGTCGGTCTCCACCACCGTCCACCGCAGGCCCCACTCGGCGGCGAGGCCGGCACAGTCGGCCCGCTCGGCCGGAGCGAGTGAGGGAGACACCGCCGTCACCGCCCGGGCGTCGGGCCCGAGGGTGTCGGCCGCCACCCACGCCAGGAACGCGGAGTCGGCTCCCCCGCTGAACGCCACCGTCACCCGGCCCAGCTCACGAAGGCGGGCCCGCAGGCGGTCGAGGTCACCCACGGCTGCGACGCTACTTCGACGCGGAGACGTCGCCCCCCAGGTAGGCGGCCCGCACCGACTCGTCGTTCAGGAGGGCGGCGGCGGCGTCGGAGCGCACCACCCGGCCGGTCTCGAGCACGTAGGCCCGGTCCGCCCGCTGAAGTGCCTGGACGGCGTTCTGCTCGACGAGGAGGATCGTCGTCCCCTGCTGGTTGATCTCGGTGAGCACCGAGAAGATCTGGGTCACCAGCTTGGGAGCCAGGCCCATCGAGGGCTCGTCGAGGAGCAGCAGCCGGGGGCGGGCCATGAGCGCCCGCCCGATGGCCAGCATCTGCTGCTCGCCACCGGAGAGGGTCCCGCCCGCCTGGGACTTGCGCTCGGCCAGGCGCGGGAACAACCCGTACACCCGCTCGAGGTCGGGGCCCAGAGCCCCCTTGCCCTTGCCGCCCTTGCGGCCGTAGGCGCCCATCTCCAGGTTCTCCGTCACGGTCATCCCGGGGAAGATCCGCCTGCCCTCGGGGGCTTGGCAGATGCCCAGCTGGACCCGCTTGTGGGCGGGCACCCCGATGAGGTCGCGGCCCTCGAAGCGGATGGCGCCGGAGGTCACCGGGCGGACGCCCGAGACCGTCTTGAGGGTCGTGGTCTTCCCCGCCCCGTTGGCCCCGATGAGGGCCACGATCTCGCCCTCGCCGACCTCGAGGGACAGGCCCTTCAGGGCCTCGACCTTGCCGTAGTGGACCCGGACGTCCTCGAGGGTGAGCAGCACCGGCGTCAGCCGCCGTCCGCCGGAGCGCCCAGGTAGGCCTCGACGACCCGGGGGTCGGTCTGCACCTCGGTCGGCAGCCCTTCGGCGATCTTCTGGCCGAAGTCGAGCACCGCCACCCGGTCCGAGAGGCCCATGACCAGGCTCATGTCGTGCTCGATCAGCACCACCGTCAAGCCGGTGTCCCGGAGGTCGCGGATCAGCTCGATCAGCCGCTGCTTCTCCACCGCGTTCATGCCCGCCGCCGGCTCGTCGAGCAGGAGAACGGTGGGCCGGGTGGCCACCGCCCGAGCGATCTCCAGCCGGCGCTGGTCGCCGTAGGGGAGGTTGCGGGCCAGGTCCTCGGCCCGGTGGGGGATGCCGACCAGCGCGAGCAGCCGGCGGGCCTCGGCGCGGGCCTCCCGCTCCTCGCGGCGGTGGCGAGGGAGGCCCAGGAGCGCCCCGGGGACGCTCGTGCGGTGCCGGGCGTCGACGCCGACCATGACGTTCTCCAGGGCGGTCATGTTGGGGAACAGGCGGATGTTCTGGAACGTCCGGGCCACGCCCGCCTGGGTGACCTCGTGGGGACGGCGACCGGTGATCGGTCGTCCCACGAGGCAGATGTCGCCGTGCGCCGGACGGAAGACGCCGGTGACGCAGTTGAAGACGGTGGTCTTGCCGGCGCCGTTGGGCCCTATGACCGCGTAGATCTGTCCCCGTTCCACCGCCAGGTCGACGCCTTGCAGGGCGGCCACCCCTCCGAAGTCCATGCTGAGGTCCTTCAGCTCGAGCACCACGCCGTCGCCGGTCTCGCCGCCGCGGCCGGAGGCCTCGGCGATCGCTGCCGCGGCGGCGGCCGCGGCCGCTTGGTTGTCGCCCACTTCGGCGCCGGCGGCCGTCGTGTCCGCCGCGTCCACGACGTCCGCCGTCTCGACGGTGGCCCCCATCGTCCCGGTGGGCGTCGCCTCCGTCAGCTCGGCGGCTCGTTGGCGGCTCGGGAGCAGCCCCTGGGGCCGGAAGATCATCATGACGACCAGGGCCAGCCCGAAGAGCAGTACCCGGTACTCGGTGATCGAGCCGGCATGACCACCGATGGCCGTGTTCAACCACCTGGTCAGCGTGTCGCCGAAGGCCACCTCGCGGAGGTACTCGGGGAGGAAGGCCACCACGAAGGCGCCGGCGATCACGCCGGGCACCGAGCCCATCCCGCCGAGCACGACGCAGGCCAGGATGAGCACGGAGAAGAAGAACAGGAAGTTGTCGGGATTGATGAAGCTCACCTTGCTGGCGTAGAGCCACCCACCCAGCCCACCGGTGGAGGCGCCGATGGCGAACGCCCAGAGCTTCATCTTGAACGAGGGGACGCCCATGGCCTCGGCCGCGTCCTCGTCCTCGCGCACCGCCGCCCACGCCCGCCCCACCCGCGACCGGTTGAGCCGGACGATCATCACCACGGTCAAGACGATGGCGGCGAGAGTCAGGTAGTAGTAGGGCAGCGGGTCGAAGGAGAACTCCGTTCCGAGGATCCCGGTGGGGTGGGGGATCCCGGTGATGCCCCTGGCTGCCCCCAGCACCTCGCTGTTCTGGGCGACGATGCGGGCGATCTCGCCGAAGCCGAGCGTGACGATGGCGAGGTAGTCGCCGCGCAAGCGGAGGGTGGGCGCGCCGAGGATGACCCCGGCGATGGACGCCACGAGTATGGCCACGACGACGGCCTCCCACGCGGTCCATTCCCCCGCCGTGGTCAGCTTCGCCGTCGTGTACGCGCCGACCGCATAGAACGCGACGTAGCCCAGGTCGAGGAGGCCGGCCTGCCCCACGACCACGTTCAACCCCAGGGCGAGGAGCACGTAGATGCCGACGGGAGCGAAGAGGACCGCCTGCCAGGTCGGTGACAGCCCCCTCGGGATGACGATCGCGGCGACCAGGGCGACCAGACACACCCCGCCCTTCACCACCGCCGACTGGCCGTCCCACCAGCGGGCCACCCGGTCGGCGATCGCCGCTCGGCGGAGGAGCCGCAACGGGCGCAGGACGGCGGTCATGCGCGCGCCTGGCCCAGGCTCTCGCCGAGCAGTCCGGTCGGTCGGAACATGAGGACCAGGACGAGGATCGTGAAGGCGAAGACGTCCCGCCACTCGGCGCCCAGCACGGCGGCGCCCCAGTTCTCGAGGAGGCCGAGGACGATGCCGCCGAGCAGTGCCCCCCGGATGTTGCCGATGCCGCCGAGGACGGCTGCGGTGAACGCCTTGATCCCGGGCAGGAACCCGATGTTGTAACGGGCCTGCTCGAAGAAGATCCCGAACAAGGTCCCGGCCGCACCGGCCAGCAGGCCCCCGAGGAGGAAGGTGAGCATCACGACGCGGTCGATGTTCACGCCCATGAGGGCGGCCGTCTCCGGGTCCTGGGCGGTGGCGCGGATGCCGCGTCCGAGGCGCGAGGTGGCGACGAAGCGCTCCAGAGCCACCATCAAGACGACGGCGGCCACCACCACGAGCACCTTGTCGGTGCGGATGTTGGCCCCGCCGATCTCGAGCAGCTGGCGCTTCTCAATCACGCGTGGGAACCCGAGCACGTTGCGCCCGTACCGCAGGGCGAACAGCTCCTGCAGGAAGAGGGAGATGCCGATGGCGGTGATCAGCGCAGCCAGCCGAGGGGCGTTCCGGCGCCGGAGCGGGCGGTAGGCGACCCGTTCCATCACCACCGCGGCCGTCCCCGACGCCGCCATCCCCGCGACCATGACCACTACGAGCACGGCCGCCAGGGCCAGACCGGTCTTGGCCGGGTCGGCGGCGTCGATGCCCAGCCCGTGCATGGCGAAGAGACTGGCGAACACCCCCACCATGAAGATCTCCGAGTGGGCGAAGTTGATCAGCCGCAGGACGCCGTAGACGAGCGTGTAGCCCAAGGCGATGAGCGCGTAGATGGCGCCGAGGGTGAGCCCGTCGACCGTCTGGGGGCCGAACTGGTCAGCTAGGCAGCTGAAGCAGGCGTCGATGCTGTCCTCTCAGGGCGAGCCGAGGGCGCCGTCGCGCCCCCCGGCTCGCGTGCGTCATCCGACCAGACCGGCTCCGACGATCAACCCCGCTCGACGTTGACGGTCTGCAGCGGCGCGAACTTGCCGCCCCGCACCTGGAACACGAAGAACTCCCGGCGCACGAGGTTGCCGTTGGGCTCGAACTGGATGAGCTTCGACACTCCCTCGAACCGGTCGAGGCTCTCCACGTACTGCAGGAGCTTGGCCCGGTCGGTGTTGCCGGCCTTGATCCCCTGGATGAGGATCTTGGCGGCGTCGTACCCCTCGGGCGAGTAGAGGCCGGGCTCCTTCCCGATCTTGGCCCTGAAGTTGTCGTAGAACGCCTTCAGCGGGCCGGTCGAGCCCTCGAGGGCCAGGTTGCAGGGGCAGGCGATCCGGGCTCCCTCCGCCGTCGAGGCACCGGCACTGGTGATGAAGCCGTTGTCGAGAGAGCCGTCGCCGCTGACGAACGTCGCCCGCACGCCGGCGTCGACGAGCTGCTTGCGGAACCGGCCTGCCTCGGCGTAGTAGCCGCCGTAGAAGATCGCCGCCGGGTTGGCGGCCCGCACGCTGTTCACGGTCGCCGAGAAGTCCTGGGCCTTGGGGTCGACGGTGAAGATGCTGCCCGCCTGCCGGATGCCCCGGGAGGACGCCTCCCTCGCCGTGTCCTCGGCCAGGGCCTTGCCGTACTCGGTGTTGTCGTGCACGTAGGCGACGCTGGAGGGCCTCTCGACCTCGGCCAGGTACCGCCCGATGCCCAACGCCTGGAGGGCGTCGTCCCCGATCACCCGGTGGAAGGTGGGGTTGTTCGGAACGATGTTCGGAAGGTCCTTGTTGGTGGCGGACGGGCTGATCATGACCAGGCCAGCGTTGGCGATATCGGGGATGATCGCCTTGCTCTCCCCCGAGAAGGCCGGGCCCACGATGCCGATCACGTTGCGGTCGGTGATGAAGCGGTCCTTGATCGTCGACGCCTGGGCCGGGTCGCCGGCGGTGTCGAACTCGGCCATCATGATCATGGGCCCACCTTTGGCGTTCTCCTCCTCGACGGCGATCCGTATGCCGTCGCGGATGTTGATGCCAAGGTTGGCGTTGTCCCCGGTGAGAGCGCCGACGAACCCGATGGTGTACATGTCGCCGGCCGCCGCGGTGGTGTCGGTCGCACCCCCGCCGGTCGTCTCCTCGTCGTCGTCGCCGCACGAGGCGAGAACGAACGAGACCGCGAGCAGCACCGCCAGCATGCGCCATGCACCCAGCCGAACTCGAGACATGTCCAGACTCCCTTTCTACCTCCGTCGAACCGAGACAGAGTATCGCCCGGACCCTCCGGCGACCGGTGCGCGCCCTCGTCAGGCCAGGCCGACCCGCCGGAGCGCCTCGTCGATCGGCGCCAGCAGCCCGACCAGGAAGGGCCCGAACTCGGCGTAGACGGCCGAGGCGGTGTCGAAGCGCAGCTCGTGCACGCACTGCTTGATCGCCACCGGGTCGTCGGCGAAGAGGGTGACCGCCCACTCCCAGTCGTCGAGGCCGGTGGAGCCGGTGACCAGCTGGAGCACCCGCCCGGCGAACTCGCGGCCCTTGCGGCCGTGGCCGTACATGAGCTGCTCCCGCTCCTCGTAGGGCAGGGTGTACCAGTTGCCGACGGCGTCCCGCCGCTTGGACATCGGGTAGAAGCACAGGAGCCGCTTGCCCTCGGGCGGCAGCCGGGGGTGCAGCCGCGGTTCCAGCCGCTCGGCCGGCATGCCCCGGGCGTACTCGGACACCTCGGTGAGGGAGAGATAGGACGCGGTCAGGTCGAGCCCGCCGGCGATGAGGTCGGCCTGCAGCCGGTGCAGCCGCCACAGGTCCGGCCCCAGCGCCATGACCCCCAGGTCGGCCTTGTGCCCCAGCACGACAAAGGAAACGACCTGATGCTCGTCCGCCTGAGCCGCCTTCACCGCACTGACGATCGCTTCGCGATCGCTGACAGCCGTAACCCGCCAGAACAGGTGGAGAACCCCCCACCCTTCAGAGAGAATGACGGCCTCAGTCACGATGCCGAGTCTACGTACCGATGGCGTGCGCCAGGCCCGGCCGCTGACGCCGAAGGCCCCGGCGCCGGGCCCGACGAGGCGCCCGCAGGGCTTGCCTCGTCGGAACAGGAGGGCGCGCCGCCGAAGGCTCGACGAGGCG
>DATACM010000018.1:0-8739 GCA_036259055.1 Acidimicrobiales bacterium
CGGCTGGCACCCGCCCGCATGTCACCCTGAAGGCGGCGGAGCTCCTCGGCGAGTGGGCCGGTGGCGTCCGCAGTCACGCGCTCGAGCGCCTGGTCGAGGCCGAACCCGGCCTCGACGCTGACGGAGAGGAGGTCGACGACGTTGGGAAGCCCGGCGCGGATGGCTCGCTGCCGGCGCGCCGCGCTGCGGTCGAGCACCGCCCGAGGGCCGAGGGCGGAGGCCAGCACGATGAGCCCGATGACGCTCCAGCGCATCGTTCCCCGGAGCGGGGCCAGTGAGGCGACCACCGAGACGCTCGCCGCACCACCTGCCAGCGACAGCACCTGCCCGGCGAGGAACCGATCGAGAGCATCGGGCTTCGTTCGTCCCGCCAGGGCGAGCTTCTGGCGCAACCCGGCGACGTACCCAGTCGGGGTCGAGGCCCGTCCGAGCCGCGCCGCCCACCTCGCGATCGGGATGGCGATGCGCCGGAGCACCGGGTCGAGCAGTCGCCGGTCCCGATCGTCTCCCTCGCCGTACTCCACCAGCTGCTGCAGGACCGCTCGCCGCCTCGACCGGGCGCGGACAGCGTCGAGCAGGGCGTAGGTGCCACAGGTCACGGCGGCGAACACCACGGCCGCCCGCAGTGCAGGCACCACTAGACGTCGACCTCCATCGTCTTCTTCATCCAGAAGAAGCCAACGACGGCGAGCGCAGCCGCTCCCGCCAGCATCGACCGACCAAGTGGGTCGTCGAACAGGGTCGACACGTAGTCGGGGTCGACGGCGTACATGACCAGGCCCAGACCGATGGGGAGGAGGCCGAGGACGACGGCGCTCATGCGACCCTCGGCGGTCAGCGCCTTGACCTCGCCGCGAAGGCGTGCCCGCTCGACCATCGTCTCGGCGACGATCCCGAACAGATCCGCCAGGTTGCCGCCGATGGGCCGCTGCAGCCGGACCGCGCTGGCGACGAACCGGGCGTCCTCACTCGCGACCCGACGAGCCATCTCGTCGAGGGCATCCTCTATCGGCCGTCCCAGGCGGACGTGGCCGAGGGCCCGAGCCAGCTCGGACGCCACCGGTTCGGCTGTCTCCTCGGCCAGACCCTGGAGAGCTTGCAAGAGCGATCGTCCGGAGCGGAGGGAACCGGCGAGCATCTGGAGGGCACTCGGAAACTCGGACTCGAAACGCCGACGGCGGCGCGTGATGGCCAGGGCGAGGACGACGACAGGAGTGAGGGCGGATGCGAGGAACGCCAGCACCGCCACCGCCGTGCTCCCGAACGCGGCGCCGAGCATCGTGCTGACGGCCACTCCGGCGACATGGAAGAACAGGGCCTCGGCTCCTCGCACCGACCAGTCGGCCTGTTCCAAGAACGTCTCGACGACGGGCAACAGCTTCGAGGGCCGCAGCAGACGGGCAGTCAGGTCGACGCCGCGCCGGGTGAGCGCGGTCTCCGCCAGGGTGGCAGGACGCGCCTCCGGCTTCCGCTCGCCCGGATCGAGGGTGTACGGCTCCAAGGCGGCGCCGATCCCCGTGCCTCGGCGAAGGACGATTGCGGCATAGAAGAGCAGGGAGACGGCGGCGAAGACGAGCAGGCCGACCACCGCTCGTCCCGCCTCGCCCGTGATGACGTCGGTCATCGGCGCGCCGAGGCCCGGCGAGCCGACGCACCGCCGCGGAAGATCCGCTCGTTCACCTGGATGCCCATGTCTTCGAGCCTCGGCATGAACCCCGGCCGCAGCCCCGTCGGCTTGAGCCAGCCGCGGAAGTGCCCGGTCGAGTCGATCCCCATGCCGAAGTCGAACAAGAAGAGGTCCTGCAGGACCATGACGTCGCCCTCGAGCGCCTGCACCTCGGTGATGTGGGTGACACGACGAGTGCCGTCGCGCAGGCGTCCCAGGTGCACGACCAGGTCCAGGGCGGAGGCCATCTGGTCGCGAATGGCACGCACGGGGAGCTCGAGCCCGGCCATCAGCGTCATCGTCTCGACCCGGGCCAGCGTGTCGCGGGGGCCGTTCGAGTGCACCGTCGTCAGGGAGCCGTCATGGCCCGTGTTCATCGCCTGGAGCATGTCGAGCGCCTCGCCCCCGCGGACCTCGCCGACGATGATCCGGTCGGGGCGCATGCGGAGGGCGTTGCGGACGAGGTCTCGGATCGTCACCGCCCCCCGACCCTCGATGTTGGGCGGGCGTGCCTCCATCGAGAGAACGTGCTCCTGCTGGAGCTGGAGCTCCTTGGCGTCCTCGATCGTGACGATCCGCTCGTCCGGTCCGATGGCGGACGACAGGGCGTTCAGCGTCGTGGTCTTCCCGCTGCCCGTCCCCCCCGAGACGATGATGTTCATCCGCCCGTCGACGCACGCGGCCAGGAAGCCCGCGGCTTCCTCGGTCAGGGCACCCAGTCGGATGAGGTCGTCCATCTGCAGCGCGTCAGCGCTGAACTTGCGGATGGTGAGGAAGGGGCCGCCGACGGCCAGCGGGCTGGTGACGGCGTTCACACGAGAGCCGTCGGGGAGCCGGGCGTCGACCATGGGCGTGGACTCGTCCACCCGGCGCCCCACCTGGCTGACGATCTTGTCGATGATCCGGCGGAGGTGGTCTTCGTCCAGGAAGGTCTCGGCGACCCGCTCGATCTTGCCTCGGCGCTCGACGTAGACCTTGGCGGGCCCGTTGACCATGACCTCGGTGACCGTCTCGTCTTCGAGGTACCGGCTGATCGGGCCGTAGCCGAGGACGTCGTCCGACACGTCTTGGACGACTTCGGCCCGTTCGGCGGCCGAGAGCGAAGCGCCTCGCAGCGCCGCCCCGAGCCGCTCGCGCACCTTGAACCTGAGCTCCTCCTCGCCCACGCGGTCGTCCTGGAGCTCCGGTCCGAGGTCGTCGATCAGCCGGTCGTGGGTCCTCCGCCGGAGCTCCTCCAAGGCGGCGCGCCGGCGTTCCGGCGTTCCCTGCGCCTGGTGCAGCCGCCCCGAGAGCGACTTGGCCGGGCTAGACGCGGGGCTCACCGGCGACCAACAGCTGGGCGAGCTTGCGGTAGCCCTTCGCCGCGGCCGACCGTGGTGCCGCCAGCACCACGGGAAGGCCCTCGTTGACGGCTTGGGGCACCGCCGAGTCGACGGGGACCTCGACCTCGGCCTTGAGCTGCAAGGCCTTCTCGACCTCGCGCGGGTCCACCTTCCCCTTGGTCGTCGAGCGGTTGAGCACGAGACGCACCTTGCTGAGGGGGATGTTGAGCAGGCGAAGCGTCTGAAGCGCAAGCCGGGCGTTCTTCACGCTCGGCACCTCGGGGGGGCAGACGAGCAGGATGTCGTCCGACTCCTCCAGCAGGGCGAGGACGACGTCGTTCAGCTGGGGCGCGGTATCCACGACGACGTAGTCGCAAAAGACGCGGAGCGTGTTGACGATCCGGACGAGGTCGGCGGCACCCACCTGATCGGCGAACGCCGGCTCGACGGGCGCCGGTAGCACGAGGAGGCCGCTCGGATCGTGTGGGAGGAGCAGGTCCCGGAGCATCTCGGGCTCGAGGCGGCGAATGACGCCCATGACGTCGACGATCGTGTGCTCCGGCGGCACGTTCAGCATGATGGCGATGTCACCGAACTGGAGATCGGCGTCGACCAAGGCGGCGGACCCCCCGGTCTCCTGGGCCAAGAGCACCCCGACGTTCGACGCCACGACCGACTTGCCCGCCCCGCCCTTGGTCGAGACGACGGTGATGAGCCGGCCGAGGTTGTCACGCTTTCCTCCGGCGGAGGGGACCGGGGTCCCGCCCAGGGAGTCGGCGACTCGAGCGATCGCCTCCAACAGCTCGTTGGCGTCGGCAAAGGCCGGGAGGACGTCGCCGATGTGGGCGCGCAACGCTCGTTGCAGGAGCTCGGTGGAGAGGTCGTCGGCGATCAGGACCGTGCGGGCCAGAGGGTACGCCTGAGCGAGCCGCTGGACTTCCTTGACACCCGCATCGTCGCCGTACGAGGGACCGAACACGAGGATCCAAGGAGTGTTGAGGTCGATCTCTTGTTGCACCGCTTCGATAGAGGGGAAGGCGTCCACGTCCAGGGCGTCCTTCAGCAGCCGCATGATGCGGCCGCGAGCTCGGTTGGTCGGCTCCACCACCGCCACCGGGAAGCGGGCGTCACCGCTGGGGTTGGGTGCCGTGCTCACAGGTAGGGATCCGGGGAGCCCTGGAAGAGGTTGGCGGCGGTCAGGGGGGGCACCGCCGTCGTACGGTTCTCGGGCGGGACCAGCGTCAGGTAGAGACTCCCGCCGCCGGCCGTCGAGGCGGCAAGGGCGATCTTCTGGGCGGCTGGGAGGGGCACGGCGAACGTCACCAAGTTGCTCTTGTCATCGGGCGGGGTCGTCGGCGGCGGCCCGTCGCCGGAGGGCGTGCGCGCCTGGGCTCCGACCGCGATCACGTCGACGTTCTGGAAGAGCGTCTTCGTGCTGTCGGCGGTGACGACCATGATGTTCACCCGGTCGCCGGGTCGAACCAGGTTGGCCACCCCGCGGACCGGTTCGACCTGGACCGAGATGGCGACCTGACCGTCGGGGATCTGCTGGGCGAACGCCGATCCCCCGCTCGCCCTCGAGAAGTACTCATCGGCAAGGATCTGTCCGGCGAGGAGGTTCGTCGACGCGATCTTTCCTCGGATGGCCTCGAGGTCGGTGACCGCGTTGGTGGGCCGGAACTTCGAGGGAACCCGGTCGGCGCCGATCCGCCCCTCGGCCATGGCCCGGTCGGCGGGCGTCCCCTGCCGTATCTCGCTCTTGACGACGAACACCCGGTCCAGGCGGGCCCCCTCGAAGGCCGCTCGCTCCACCCTGCCGAGATAGCCCCAGACCGCGAGCGATGCCACACCTCCCACCAACAGCGCCGCCGCCACGATTGGCGCCCGTCGGTTTCCCACGCCATCCCCTCCGGATACTCGCTCGACTCGGACGAGACTCATGATATTCCCGAAGTGGATAAACTGTACACCACGACCGGAGGAGGCGCGTGGCCGAAGGTGGTGGAGACGTGCGACGGCGGTCAGGCGAGGGGGGAACCGCCATCGTGGAGTTCGCCCTCGTCCTGCCGCTTCTCGCCTTGCTCGTGGTGGGCACGGTCGACCTCGGTCGCGTGTTTCGCCTCCAGAGCCGCCTGACGAACTCGGCCCGGGAAGGCGGCGTCTTCGCCCAGTTCCGTCCGGCGAGCGTGAACGCCGGCTGTGACGGCGGCCAGAGCATCGTCGACCGGGTGCTCGACGAGGACGCCGGGCTGGCGACGGTCCCCGGGTTCGACATCGACGTCCTCAAGAAGGACGCCGCGACGGGGGGCCTCACCGCCTATGCGGGCTGCGGGACGACCTCGTCGGTGAGCGTGGCTCCGGGCGACGTGGTCGTGGTCCGCGTCCGGGCCAGCTTCTCTCCGCTGACCCCGTTGGTCTCGGCGCTGGTCGGGTCAACCGTCACGCTGACCGGGAGGCAGGAAGTGGTGGTGCAGGGATGAGGCCACCTCTGGCGGGAGAAGACGGGGTGACGCTCGTCGAGGCGGCGTTGGTGATGCCGCTGCTGTTCCTCATGGTGTTCGGCCTGATCGACCTGGGCCTGTGGGTCTTCGACTCCACCCAGGCAGCAGCCGCCGCCCGCGACGGTGCACGGGTAGGCATCCTCGACTACCGGGCCGCCGACGTGCCCGGTAGCGCCGACCGGGCCAGCGTGCAGGCGGCGGCGAGCCGGCACATCGACGTCTCCGCCCCGATCGTCGCCGTCCGTTGCCTGGGCGGCGACGACACCTCGCTGGCGTGCGACCAGGCGGTGCCCGGCGAGGACCGGATCGAAGTGACCGTCTCCTGGGAACGGGAGACGCTGACGTTCGTCGGGGCCCTGTTCGGTCAGTCCGCGCGTCAGGTCTCTGCGACATCGGCGATGAGCATCACCGGCCGGGCCGTGGCCGGGCCTTGATCGGCGTGAACGCACGGAGCACGACCGAGTCGGGCGTGGTGATGGTCCTCGTCGCCCTGCTGGTCGTGGCCATGCTCGCGATCGTCGCCATCGTGATCGACGGAGGGCAGGCCTACGCCGATCGCCGACGCATGCAGAACGCGGCCGACGCCGCCGCCTTCGCGGGGGCTCGGGTGCTGCAGCAAGTGCGGTTCGAGTCGAGCACGACCGACCTCGCCGCCGCCGTCCGGGCCGTGGCCGCTGACAACGACGCCGATGCCGATCTCGTCACCTGTCAGGTCATCGACGGGACGGGCTCGGGCGTGGCACCGTGCTCGCCGAACAGTGGCTGGGCCTCGCGCCGCGAGGCGGCTGGCGTGCGGGTCACCGCCAAGGTGTCGCGGAGCACGGTGTTCGGCCGGCTGGCCGGAGTCTCGGAGATGAGCGCGTCGGCCTCGGCGGCTGCGGTGCTCCACAACCTCGCCGCCGCCCGGTCTCCGTGGATGGTATGCGGCAACCCGCGCCTTCCCGGGGGTTTCGACCTCGTCGACCCCGCCACCCGCGCACTGCGCCCGGACGCGGTCCTCCAGAAGCTCTACGGGGAGCGGGGCAGCGCCCTCCCCGATGCCCGGGGTATCCCGATCGGCGGCAGGACGGCGGCGACCTGCGGTCTCAGCTCGAGCTGGAACGGGATCGTGGATCCCGCGAGCCAGCCGATACGACTCGGCCAGTTCGCCCTCGCCGATCGAGGAAAGCAGGTCGGGCGCTACCAGTACGACGACATCCTGGCGGGAGTCGGGGGATGTCCGAAGAACTTCGCCGATGGCGAGGTGACGCGCTGTCTGGCCCTCGTCCCTGTCTTCGACGAGGTGGACGCCAACGCCCAGTCGGCCCGCATCGCGGCGTGGGCGGTGTGGCGTATCCGGTACGACCGGCAGGGGACGGTGAAGTACTGGGGGCAGTTCGTATCCGCGGGGCTGGCACGGGTCGGCCCGGCGAGCGGTGAGCCCTTGTTCGGCGGATCGACTCTCATCGTGAAACTCACGGAATGACGACGGGCGCCGAAACCAAGGAGGAGCACATGAGCACCGTGATCAACGGTTCCGACCGACTGCGGAGCGCGGTGGTTTGCGACGACGACCCGGTCGTGCGCCGGATCGTCACCGCCGTCCTGCAGCGGTCCGGCTACTCGCGGGTCGAGCAGACGGAGTTTGCGTCCGAGGCCGTCGACCTGGCCCAGGCCTTCCAGCCGGACGTCATCGTCCTCGACCTCACGCTCGAGGGGGAGTCCGGTCTGGAAGTCATTCCGGAGCTTCGCGCCGTCGCCCCCGACAGCCGGATCGTCGTTTACTCGGGGAGCGAGGCCATGAAGGTCCCGGCTCGCCGCGCGGGCGCCCACGCCGTGCTCAGCAAGGTGAGCATGGCCAGCGTGAGCGACCTCGAGCGGGCGGTGACGGATGCGACCGCGTCGTAACGGCCAAGGGGCCCCGCGACGGGCTCAGTCGCCGCCGAACTCGAACATCTCGCTCAGCCAGCGCTTCTTCTTCCTCGGATAGGGGGCACGGCCGTACTCGCGGTCGTAGTGGCGCTCGCGGTCGTCGTCGTCGCCCTCCCGCCAGCGGTCGGACTCGCCCCGCCACTCGTCCTCGTCCCGCCGGACGAGCTTGTCGAGCTCGCCGCGGTCGAGCCACACCCCGCGGCAGTTCGGGCAGTAGTCGATCTCCACGCCCTGCCGCTCGGTCATCATGAGGGTCGCGCCGTCCACTGGGCACTGCATGGTCTCGGACTGTAACGCGGAAGTCGCTCACGTGGACCGTCGCGGGCATGATGACCACAACGCTCACCTTTCCGTCCGAGCCGCCGACGGACGCTCGGGACGACCACCTGCTGGCCCCCACCAAGTGGACGGCTCGCGCCGTCATCCCGGTGCTCGTCGCCGCCTTCGTGATCCTCTACGGGTTTCCAGGCGAGACCATGCGGCTTTGGAGCTGGATGGTCTGCCCGGAGATGAACGCCCTCATCATGGGCGGCGGTTACCTGGCCGGTGCGTACTACTTCACGAGGGTCGCCGGGGCCAAGGAGTGGCATCGCGTCAGCGCCGGCTTCGTCGCCATCACCGTCTTCTCGACGCTCTTGATGATCACGACGATCCTCCACTGGGAGAGGTTCAACTACGACCACGTCTCGTTCTGGGCCTGGCTCGGGCTGTACGCGTCGACGCCCGTGCTGCTCCCCGTGCTCTGGTTCAAGAACCGGCGGACCGACCCGGAGAGGCCCTCCTCGTCGGACGCCCGCATCCCCCTGGGCCTGCGGGTCGCGGTCGGCGTCGGTGGCGCCCTCCAGCTGGCCTTCGCCCTCGTGATCTTCGTGTGGCCGGAGGTGATCGAGGACTTCTGGCCCTGGGAGATGGAACCGCCCACCACCCGGGCGCTCAGCGCCTTCATCGCCTTCCCGGCCGTCACCTGGCTCTGGTTCCTGGTCGACAATCGCTGGAGCAGCTTCCGCATCACCCAGCAGACGGCGACCATCGGGCTGGTCCTGATCGGCCTGGCCGCCCTCCGGGCCCGGGACGAGTTCAGCGCCGAGGGCTGGGAGACGCCTCTCTACGCCGGCTCCCTCGTCTTCGCCCTCCTCCTCAACGTGGCCCTCTACCTGGCCATGGAGCGGAGGGCGGGTTCCCGGGCCGCGTGACCTAGCGGTGCTCGGGGTTGGGGAAGTCCCAGCGGCAGCCCGCATCCCACTCCGAACGCTGGTTGCCGTGGGCGGGGATGCCGCCGGCGTCCTTCAGCGTGCGGGCGAGATGGAGCAGGTTCCAGGTCATGAAGGTGGTGTTCCGG
>DATACM010000019.1:0-13161 GCA_036259055.1 Acidimicrobiales bacterium
CGGTCGTCGTGGCGCGTGCGGCAGAGGAGGCCGGCGTTCGACGCCTCGTTCACATCAGCACGGCGGCCGTCCAGGGCCGCCTCGACCCCCTGGACGAGACGCCCAGCGTCTTCCCGCTCTCTCCCTACGCGCGGTCCAAGGCGGAGGGCGAGCGCGCCGTACTGGGCGGTTGGAACGGGCAGCCGAGCGGACGTCAAGTGGGCGGCGCGCCGGCTGAGGTCGTCGTCTACCGGCCGACTTCGGTTCACGCCCGCGGGCGGGCAGTGACTCGCAGCCTGGCCCGGTTGGCCGGCGCGCTCCCCGGGGTGCCGGTGACCGGCCGTGGCAACCGGCCCGCCCCTGTCGCCCTGGTGGAGAACGTCGCCGCCGGCGTGGTCTTCGCGGCGACGATGCGCGACCCGGCGCCCGTCGTGCTTCAGCCGTGGGAGGGCCTGACGACGCGGCGGCTGCTCGAGCTGTTCGGCGCCCGAAGGATCGTCCCGGTGCCCGAGAGGCTCGCCGACGCGGGCCTCGATCTCCTCGCCCGCTCGACGGCCCGTTCGGCACGGCTCACCGGGCACTTGCGCCGAGCGGAGGTGGTCGTGAGGGGCCAAGGGGTGCAGGCGTCGGCGCTGGCCAACGCCGGGTTCCGACCGCCCTGCGGGCTCCAGCACTGGGAAGAGCTGGCTCGGTCCCTACCCGACGGTGCCGATGGCGGCGCACCGGACACGACGACGTCTGTGGCGAGAAACACCACATGACGAGCGTCCTCCTCGACGCCCGGCTGGCCGCACGGGGTCTCGGCATCTCGACGTTCGTCGAGCGCCTCCTGGCGGCCATGGACGCGAACGGCGTGGTGACGCACGTCTGGAAGGGGTCGGGGGAGTGGGGGCGGCCGGCCAAGCTGGCCGCCCTGAGCCGCTCGGGTCTGTTCGACGTCTCGCCCCGGGCGGACCCGCGGGCTCGGGGGTTCGACGTGGTGCACTTCGCCTCGAACGTCGGGTCGTTGTTCCCGGGGAGCAACAGCGTCGTGACCGTCCACGACCTCCTGCACCGGCGGGCCAGAGGCGCCCGGCGACGTGACCGGCTGACCGGTGCCCTCCTCGAGCGCAGCGTCCTTCGCGCCGGCCGGGTCGTCTCCGTAAGCGACCGCACCCGGGCGGAGCTGGAGCGGGCCCTCCCGTCGCTGTCCGGCCGGGTCGAGGTCATCCCCCACGGCATGCGGCGGCTGGCGAGACCCGGGAGAGACCGCCAGCACATCCTCGCCTTCGGCGGGGCGGCCGACCCCCGCAAGCGCACCGATCTGATGGTGGCGGTGTATCGCGAGTACCGCGCATCGACAGCCGGCGCTCTTCCCCTCGTGGTGCTGGCCCGGGCCGGTTTGACGACCCCGCAACGGGAGGCGTTGATCGCCCAGGGGGCGCGGATCGTCCCCGGGGCGACTCGTGACGAGGTCGACGCCCTCATGGCCGGTGCGGCCGCCCTCCTGTACACGACGACCGAGGAGGGGTTCGGGCTGCCGATCCTCGAGGCCGCCGAGGTCGGCACGCCGGTGGTCATGGACGCAGCCGCTGCCGTCGCCCGCGAGGTGGTCGGCGACCACTGCTTCCCGGTCTCGGGCGCGGCCGTGACGGCATGGGTGGACCAGTTGCGCCGGGCGGCGGCGAGCGCGCCGGTGGCGGGCGCCCTCGACCTTCCGGACTGGGCGGAGGTGGCGGCGCGCTACCAGGCGCTCTACGAGCAGGTGCGGCGACGGTGAGCACGCCGCTCGTCGGTGGCGGCCGCCGGCCTCCGACCGTTCTCCTGGTCTCTCCCCGGCCGCCCCGCGCCGATGGCCAGGGCGACCAGCGCCGGGCCCACGAGATCCTCGCCGCCCTCTCCGCCGAGTGGGACGTCGACGTGGTCTCGTGGCTGCCCGACGTCAACCGGTCGGGACTGCGCCGGTGGGTCGCCAACCCGGTGCAGCTCGCCAGGGCGCTGGCCCTGAGCGCGGTCATGCCCGCGCAGGTCGCCTACGTCCAGAGCCGGGCACCGCGTTCGCTGCCGGCTACGGCGGCGGCGTACGACGCCGTCGTGTTCGTCACCGACCGAGCCGTTCCCCGCCGGGTGCCGGAGGGCGCCGTCGTCGACTTCGTCGACGACCTCGGGGGGATCGCGCTCCGGCGTGCCCGGTCGTCCCGTCGGTGGCGTGCCCTCTTCTGGCGCTGGGAGGGGAGCCGCCTGAGGCGCCATGACCGACGCCTCCTCGAAAGGGTGAGGGTCGCCGTCGCCCACAGCAGCCCCGACGCCACCGGCATCGGTGCCACCGTCGAGACCATCCCGCTGTCGATCGGCACCGAGCCCATGCCCGACGAAGGCGACCGCATCGTGTTCTTGGGCAACCTGTTCTACGCCCCCAACCACGAGGCGGCGACGTGGATCTGCGACGAGCTGGCTCCGGAGCTCGGCCGCCGCGGCATCCCTCCGGGAACCGTCCTGGTCGCCGGTCGCCGCCCCCAGCCGTCGCTGTGCGAGCGGGCCACCGCCACCGGTGTCGAGCTGCGGGCCGACGTCCCCGACCTGGCGGCGGTCCTGGCCGAAGCGGCCGTCGTCATCGCCCCCATGCGCCTGGGCACCGGCGCCCAGTACAAGGTGCTCGACGCCGTCGGCGCAGGCCGGGCCTGCGTGGTCTCACCCGTGGCCAACGCCGGGCTCGACTTGGCGGACGAGGTGTCCGCCCTGGTCACCGAGCGGGAGGCCAAGCCGTGCGCCGACGCGATCGTCCGCCTCCTGGAAGACCCCGCCCTGCGCCGGCGGTTGGCGGCCGCTGCCCGCGCCCGTCTCGCCGGCTACCTGCCCGAGGCGGTCGCCGAGTCGTGGCGGCGCACGGTGAGGACGGTGGTCGACGGCCGGCGCGGCTGAGGCGTTCACATCGTGCCCGTCGGGCTGGCCTCGGGTAGGTCACCGAGCGCTTCGCCGGCCCGAGCATCGGGAGCGCCGCGTGCCGTCTCCCCTGGCGCGCTCGGTGCCGCGAGCCTGGCGACCGCTCGCCCGAACGCGGTCCAGGCCAGCACCGCGTCGACCCACGCGGCTGCGGCCAACCCTGCCGCGGCACCCCGGGCGCCGGCGACCGACGCGCCCGCCATCCCCCCGATCACGAACCCCGGTGCCGCCCACAACCGGGCGACGAGGCTCTGACGGGCCGCCCCCAGCGCCCGGAGGCCGATCACCGCCGCGTAGGTGCAGGAGTGCCCGGCCACGAGCACGGCCATGGCCGGCACCAGCCGGCGCCCGGGCTCCCAGTTGGAGCGCAGCACGCCGGTCCCGACGCTGTCGGGGAGCAACAGCACCGCCAGCGCCCACAGAAGTGCCGCCAGCGGCATCGCCACGCCCAGCCCGACGATGAACCTCCGCATCGCCGGACCGGGGCGTTGGCGCAGCCGCACCGCCTCGGGCACGCCCACCGCGAAGAGCCCCATGAACAGGACGGTCAGCGGCCCGAAGAGGAGCATCGCCGCCCGCAGAGCGCCGAGTGCGACCAGGCCGGCGGACACGGCGACGCCGAGCATGGCGATCTGGATCATCCCGGTGACGGCGACGAGCTCGAGGGCGAACGGCACGCCCAGGTCACGGTGGCGGGCGACCCATGCCCAGGCCGAGCGAGGCGCCGGCGTGACGCGCGTCTGGCGCCACCCGCAGAGAGCGGCCGCCGCGCCACCCGAGCCGAACGCGGCGGCCACCGCGGCAGGAGTCGCCCGGTCGGTCACGAGGAGCACCGTGATCAGCACGACCTCCGAGAGGAGCCAGACGAGGTCGTTGACGGCGGCGGCACGCGCCCGCCCGGCGGCGAAGAGCATGTAGCGGTAGGCGTCCTGGGCCAAGAGGACGGGCAGGCTGACGGCCAGGACGACGTTGACGGCCGCCGAGGTCGGACCCCCCAGGGCGGCGGCGGCGAGTAGGACCGCCGCCGTCGCCAGCCCCAGGGCGGTGGCGGCGCCCACCGCCTCCCGAGCGGCGGACCGCTGGTCGTCGGGGCCGGCGGCGGTGAGACGGACGACGAACGGCTCGGTCGTGAGCGACCTCGACAGCCACAGCACCAGGAGGTAGACGGTCAGGCCCACACCGAAGGTGCCGAACTCGTGGGGGTCGGCCTGGCGGGCGACGACGAGCGTGACGACGAAGTTGGTGACGCTCGACAGGCCCTGGTCGATCATCCCCCAGCCCGCCCGCCTCGCCCCGGCGCGCCGCGACGTACGGCGAAGCGCCTGGCCGAGCCCGGTCCCCCGGCGGGTCAAACCCACGGGCCGCGTCAACCGGCGGTCCGGCGGCGCCGGGGCACGGCCCGGGCGACCGCGTGCGCGGCGCGGATCACCTGCACGGCCAAGCGCTCGGCGGGCGAGACGCCCGCCTTGCGGAAGTACAGGGTTCGGCTTCGATGCGCTTGCCCGAACTGGTCGTTCGAGGAGCTCCAGCTGCCGCCGCCGACGTGGACGACGGCGGCCGACAGCTCACGTCGGACCTGCTTGCCGGCGGCCCGGAAGCGCCGGCAGAGGTCGACGTCTTCCAGGTACATGGTGAAGTCGGGATCGAAGCCGCCGACGGCGGCGAAGTCCGAGCGCCGCATCAGCATGGCGACTCCGGAGACCCAGTCCGGCCAGAGGGTCTCGGGAGGGTTGACGTTGGTCCGGAGAAGGATGGCCCGGAGCGTGGGGAAGACGCCGTGGGCGGCGCCCTGGAGCTCGGACCGTCCGGCGCCGTAGACCGCGGGTGCCACCACGCCGATGGATTCGTCGGCCAGGAGCGTTCGGCGCAAGAGCCGCAGTGAGCCACGCTGCAACATGGCGTCGCTGTTCAGCGCGAGTACGAGTGGCGACGTGGAGCTGCGCACGCCGAGGTTCAGCCCGCGCCCGAACCCGAGGTTGGTCGACGATTCGACGACGACGGCCCTGGGATCGGCCAGGTGCGAGCGGAGGGTCTGGGCGCTCCCGTCGCCCGACCCGTTGTCGACGACGACGATCTCCGCCACCTCCGGCTCCGAGGCGACCGAACAGGCGGCCTCGAGGGTCAACTCCGGCGTACGGAAGTTGACGATGACCACGGCGGTGTCGGGTTCCGCCGGCGTGTCCTCGAGCCCGCTCACCGCACCCGTCGGAGGAACCCTCTCGGGTTGTACGTGAGGAGGTAACGCTCCCGGGAGTCGTCGACCTCGAACCAGTCGGACGACCGGAGGAACTCCTCGATGGCGGCGAGGGGCCCCTCGTAGGTGACGCCGAGCGCCTCGTGAGGCCGGAACACGTCGATGATGCCGTCCTCCACGATGAGGTAGCTGCCCACGCTCACGAACGGTGCGTAGGCCCGCAGGTCTTCCAGGACCTGCGCCTTGCGATGGTCGGCGTCGTGGATGACGAGGGCCCTCTTGCCCTCGCACAGCGCGGCCACCTTCTCGAGGGTGGCGGCGGACGAGCTGGGGCCGGTGACGGTGACGATCCGGGGGTGCTTGGCTTGGAAGCGGCTGCGGTCGATGTCGACCGAGACGACGGTCCCCTGGCCGATGAGGTCCAGCAGATGGGCGAGGTACAGCGTGGAGCCCCCTGCCGCGCTCCCGATCTCGAGCACCACGTCGGGCCGGACCTCGTGCAGGATCTCCTGGTAGATCCACGCGTCGAGGGGGCTCTTCCACGTCCTCACGCCCATCCAGGTGCAGCGCTCGAACACCACGTCGCTCTGGTGGTAGCGGAGCCACTGCCCCAGCGTGAGGCGGAAGGTGCGCCGGTAGGCTCGCGCCGTCCGGCGCACGCTCTGCGGTCGGACCCACCGGTGGAGATAGGCCTGGAACGACGACAGGTCTCTGCGGCCCAGCTGCGAGGCGGCGGACCGCGCCAGGCTGGCGATCCTGACTAGGCCGTCAGATCGGGTGGTGCGCACGGTGAATGCCTACGTTCGTCTCCCCGGCCGTCGCCGGTCTGTGACACGTTTCGAGCAACGTACCTGCCAGGCCGCCTCCGCGGTTGGCTGCCGCTTCGGGGGCAAGATGGTCTTGGAGAGGGAAGGCTCCGCCGCAGCCCGAAAGTACACTCCGGCGGCGATGACGCCTGCCGTCGAGCCGGACGGTCGGTCCCGGCGCCCCGAAGATCTCTACTTGGACCTGCTCAAGCGCGTCCTGTGCCGGGCCGGCTTCGAGTCTTCGTTCCGGATCCTCCCAACGGGCCGTCAGCTGAGTCATGTGCCGCGCCGGGCCTTGCGGAGGGTCCTCGCCGCCCGCGGCCTCGACGTCGTCCTGCGGGCCGACGCGGAGCTGCGCCGCGACGGGCGGGACTGGCCCACCGACGCCGAGACGATGATCGGCCTGGTGCGCCTCGACAACCTCCAGCAGTGCGTGGTCGACGTCATCCGGCGAGGAGTCCCCGGCGATCTCATCGAGACCGGCGTCTGGCGGGGCGGCGCCACCATCCTCATGCGCGGGGTCCTCGCCGCCTACGGGGTGACCGACCGGGTGGTCTGGGCGGCGGATTCCTTCGAGGGCCTTCCCCGGCCCGACGCCGACCGGTTCGCCGAGGACTCTGGTGATCCCTTCTGGGGCTACCGCGACCTGGCGGTGAGCCTCGACGAGGTCAAGGCGAACTTCGCCCGGTACGGCCTGCTCGACGACCAGGTCCGGTTCCTGCCCGGCTGGTTTCGCGACACCCTGCCGAGCGCCCCGATCGAGCAGCTGGCCGTCCTCCGGCTCGACGGCGACATGTACGAGTCGACGATCGTGGCGCTCGAGGCGCTCTACCCGAAGCTGGCCCCCGGCGGGTATGTCATCGTCGACGACTACCACGCGGTGTCGAGCTGCCGGTCGGCCGTCGACGACTACCGGTCCGCGAGCGGCATCGACGAGCCCATCGAGAGGATCGACTGGGGGGGAGCGTTCTGGCGGCGCAACGCGTAGGCCTTCCGGTCCGAGTCGGTTCGGCGCCCCCGGCGATCGCCCCGCTTCCGGCAGCACCCAACCGGCTGGTCGGCCTGACGGTCCGCAGCCTGGCGGTGGCGTCCCTCTTGGCGGCGTTGGCCGCGCTCGACCGCGGCAGTGGGTCGGCGGCGTTCTCGCTCCTCTTGACCGGCGTCGTCCTCGCGTTCGCCGTCGACCCACGGGCCACGCTCACGTTGCGCAACTTCTTCGTCGTCTACACGACGGCCCTGTTCGCGGTGGGCGTGCCGCTGTTCGGGTTGTCACCCGTGCTCTACCGCGACATGGTCCTCTACATCGTCGCCTTCCTGATCGGCTACGCCCTGAGCAAGCTCACCCTGAGAGCACCGGCGGCCGATCCGGAACCCGCTCGTCGCCTCGGCCGGGCCTGGCAGGTCCCCGTCCGCCGGCTCCAGGTCGCGCTGGTCGTGCTCATCGCCTTCCAAGTGCTGCTCTTGCTGTCCAACGTGAGCCGCTACGGCGTGGGCGCGTTCTACGGGGGCCAGTCGCTGGTGGACCAGCTCACCAGCTACGGCAAGGCGAACGTCCTCGGCGGTCTCCTTCAGGTCGTGCACTTCCTCCTGAAATACGGCACCCTGGCCGTGGGCGTGGTCTATGTCCAGGTGTGCTTCGCCGCCGGCGTGAAGGTGCGTTATCGCTACCTGGTGGTGCCGCTCATCCTGTTGCCCGTGCTCTCGCTCGCTCGGTCCGATGCCATGCACGGTGTCGCCATCCTCCTGGTGATCGGGGCCCTCGAGCGGCGACTGTCGGCCGCGGGCGGCCGCCGTCGGGAGACGGCGGGCTCCGGCCCGGCGCTGGCCGTCCGCACCCGCGCCCCGGTGCCACGCGTGGCGCTGGGCATCGTCGCCATGCTGGCGCTCGTCGCGTCGGTGATGATCGGGGGGCTCCGCCAGAGCAGACTCACCCAGGACCCCTCGGACGCACCGCTGCTCGTCCGGGGGCTGCCTCTCGTGCAGAACGAGTTCTCCCCGATCCAGGCCTACAGCGAGATCAAGGAGAACGAGGAGCGCCTCGGTCGTACCGGCGGGTCGACCGTCGTCTGGCCGCTGCTCCTGAAGGTCGTCCCGCGGGGGTTGTTCCCCGACAAGCCCATCAACTCGGGTGCGTACTTCATGAGGGTCGTCCGCCCCGACGAGTTCGCCCAGGGCTACGCCCTCCCGCCGACGCTGTTCGGCGACGCCTTCGTCAACTTCGGGATGGTCGGCTCGGTCCTCGCCTGCCTGGTGGTAGGGCTGGTCGCCGCTCGGCTCGACGTCGCCTACACCGAGGGCCGGCTGTCGGCTCTCCCGTGGTTCCTCATCGCCTTCGCCAACTTCTACGCGCTCTTGCGCAGCCCGCTTTCCGAGAGCCTGGCCGGGATCCTCCTGACCACCGTGGTGTGGCTGCTGCTTCGCCGGCGCCTGCGCGGGTCCCTGAGCGCCGGATCGGAGGACGTCTCGGAGACGGGCCGCCCCGCGACTCCGCCGGTCTCCGCCGTCCCGAGGGGCTTGTGACGTGCCGTTCCGGATGCCCGTGCGGGACCTGGCGGGTTCGTACCAGGAGATGCGGGACGACTTGACCGAGATGGTGCAGATCGTCCGGGAGACGCCAGCCCAACAGGCCGCTTTTGCCAAGCACCTGAACCGCCCGGGAGTGATCTTCCAGTACGCGTACTACGCCGCGCTGGTCAGGCAGTTCGTCGAGTCACCGTCGTCGGTCATCGTCGACTGGGGCGGGCAGTACGGCCACGTCACCCGGCTCCTCCGGCGCTACTACGAGAACGTCGTGTGCTACCTGCCCGACAGCTCGGAGTTCGAGGCCCGCCACTTCCACGCCCGCTTCGGCATCGAGGACAGCGTCCGGTTCGGCCCGGGCTACGGGCATGCCGAGATCGCGCTGCCCGACCGGTCGGCCGACGCGGTGATCTCATCGGGGGTCCTGGAGCACACCCGTGAGTTCGGCGTCACCGAGGCCGCCAGCCTCGCCGAGATCAGGAGGATCCTTCGTCCCGGCGGGTGGCTGTTCGTCTGGAATCTGCCCCGGCGGTGGGGTTCGGTGGAGCTGCTCAACTCCGCGCTGCGGCGATCGGTTCACGCCTACAAGTACCGGCGACCGCAGGTCGAGGCCCTGCTCGCCGAGGCGGGCTTCCACGTGGAGCTCGTGGACGCCCATGAGCTCGTCAACCTGAGCACCCGCAACACCTTGGGTCGGCTGGTGGGGGACGTCCGGGCGTGGAAGCTCGACTACTACCTCTCCAAGATCTTCCTGCTCGGGGCGGTGTGCCAGCACTTCACGATCGTCGCCCGCATGCCCGAGAAGGCGGCAGTCCCGGCCGCGCCCGTCACTCCTTGACGGCGCAGAAGACGACGTCGCCGACCGATCGCGAGCCGTCGTCGGCCCTGCCGTGCGGGTCCGTACGGCGCACCTGTGCGAACCGCGCCCTGCGCAGGACGCCCTCGACGTCGGCGCGGCGGTAGTACCGGATCCCGTAGGGATGCGACGGCGGTGGCTCGGGGTGCGACTCGTGCTCGTCCACGAGGATCTGGAACACGAAGTGCCCCCCTTCCTTGAGCTTGGCGTGCGCCTCCTCGACGTACCGGTGGAACTGCTGGCGAGGAAGGTGCTGGAAGACCAGGAACGAGTAGACGAGGTCAAAAGTGCCGTCGTCCCACGGCCCGAGCCCCCGCCCGTCGGTGCACACGAACTCGACGTTGTCGGCAGTCACGAGCTCGTTCGCCCGAGCGACCATCGAAGGGCTGATGTCCGTCCCGTGACACCTCTGCACGTGGGCGGACAGGTGCTGCTCGACCCGCCCCAGCCCGGAGCCGATGTGGAGGGTGACCGCGTCGGCGTGGACGACTCCCAGACCCTGCAAGAGGGTCACGACCTCGGCTCCCGACGCCATCGAGCGTTCGATGTCGCCGTGCGTGCTGGTCACCGCACCGACGGGCTTGAGCTTGCCCATCACGCTCCAGTACGTCCTGGCGCTGAGCGGCCGGCAGACCCAGTACTTCACGCGGGAGAGGACGCGCACGGCGTCCGGCACCCTACACCGCCGTCCTGGCCCGGTCGCGGCTCGAGGCCGGGCCGGTTTGAAGCCGGCCCGTTCCCCATCGGGACCTCATCGGGGGGTACCGTCCGGCGGTGGTCGTCGACGGACGGCCGCTGGAGGTGAGCGAGAAGTAGCCCCGACATCGAAGCGCCGCCGTCGCCGACGGCGGTGGTGGAGCCCAGCGTGGTGGTGGCGTCACCGCTCCAGCCGGCGGCGCCGTCGCGTCTGGGACCAAGCGGCCACGAGGGCCCGCCGGCGGAGACGGGTGGTCCTGGGGCTCGTCGGGCTCACCACCGTCGCCGGGGCGGTCTTCGGGGCGTTCGTCGTCCGGGACCTCCGCCGGGTCGAGGCCCAGCTCCGGGCGGCGCGGGCTGCCATCGACCAGGCTGCCCTCCGGGCCGGCGGCCTGGGGACCCCGGAGGGACGCGCCGCCGTCACCGCCGATCTCGATGCCGCCCTGGTCGCCATCGCCTCGGCCCGCGCCACCACCGTCGACTCGCCGGCCATCTCGGCGACCGGGGTGGTGCCCGGGCTCGGTCGCCAACGGTCCGGACTCCTCCAGCTCATCGACGACTCGTCGACCGCCGCCACCGTCGGTCGAGAGTTGGTCGGTCGCATCACCGCGGTCGCCGAGGGCGCCCGCGTCCGGGAGGGCGGGCTGCCGCTCGACGACCTCGCCCAGCTCCGCGCCGACGTCGGGCGGGCGGCCGAGGCCGTCGGGCGCCTGCGGCGACCAGGGTCCGGGCTCTGGGGACCGCTGGGCGACGCCCGCCGGCGGTTCGACGAGCTGGCGGTGAGGAACGCCAGGCGGCTGAGCGACGGGGGCGACGCCCTCGAGGCGGCTCGGTCCTTCATGGGTGCGGCCGGCCCGCGTCGCTACCTCGTGGCCCTCGAGAACAACGCCGAGATGCGCGATCAAGGGGCGGTCCTCTCCTACGTCGTCTGCCGCTTCGACGGCGGTCGGCTGAGCTTCGAGCGCAACGGCTCTGTGGTCGAGCTCGCCCTCGACCGCCCTGCGGCGACGCCTCTTCCTCCGGGCACCCAGGAGGTCTTCGGGCCCATCCAACCGACCCGGTTGTGGCAGTCGGTCAACGCCACCGCCGACTTCGCGTGGAGCGGCCAGGCCATGCACGACATGTACCGCCAGGCGACGGCGGAGGCAATCGACGGCGTGATCGCCATCGACGTCCCGGGCCTGGCCGGGCTCCTGCGGGCCGTCGGGCCGGTCGCCATCGCGGGCGTCGCCGAGCCGATCGGCGACCACAACGTCGGTCGCATCCTGCTCCACGACCTGTACCAGGGCCTGGGTCCCCGGAGCGAGCACGACCCCCGCCGGGAGCGCCAGGGCGACATCACCGAGGCGGTCATCGACCGGCTGACGAGCGGCTCGCACGACGCCGTGGCCGTCGGGCGGGAGCTCGGGGAGGCAGCGCGTCGGGGCCACCTGCGCCTCTGGAGCTCCGTGGCCGACGAGGAGCGGGTGTTCGAGCAGACGGGGCTGGGCGGAGGCCCGGCGACCGCCCTGCCCGACCGGACCTTCCACATCGCCGTCCAGAACCGCACCGCCACCAAGCTCGACTACTACGTCAAGCCGTCCGTGCGCCAGGAGGTGCAGCTCCGCCCCGATGGGGCCGCCGTGGTGCGCACCGCCGTCGTGGTGAACAACCGGGCGCCCGTCGGGGCGCCGCCCTCCTACCAGCTCGGTCCCGATGGCATCACCAAGAAGCCCGGGGATTACCTCGCATGGGTACTCCTGTGGGCGCCGGCAGGCTCCACCCAGGCGGGAGGCCTGGGCGAGTCCGGGTTGGTGCTGTCGCAGTACGTGGTCGACGTGGCGGCAGGCGAGCGCCGGGAGGTCGTGTTCGACACTGTCATCCCCGATGCCGTCCGCGACGGACAGCTTCGGCTGCGGTTCGTGCCTCAGCCTCGCCTGGAACCAGTCCAGCTCCAGGTCCGCCTGCGGGCGGCCGGGTGGAGCGTCGACGGGGCGACCGCGTGGGCGGGCCCTTGGGATGCCACTCACACGTTCATCTGGAGGGTGAAGCGTTGACGGCCCAAAACAGAGCCCTTTGCTTGTCTTGGGCAATTCGTCCGTTATGATACGCGCGAACCTTGTGCAGGAACTGTGACAAGGCTCCACCAGGCTGTAAAACTCAAGGCGGCAACCTTCGGGGGCAGGCGCCTCCAAACGGAAGGACGTGCATATGAGGCGGCGATTTCTCGCAATGACGGCATTGATGGCCCTCGTAGGGGCCACCCTGTCCTTGCTTGTGTCGCCACCGGCCGCGGCCCAGGTGGGCTACCCGCCTGGCGCCTGCACGGCCACCGTCGCCAGCTCGGGTGACTTCGGCGCCTTCCCTGTCGGCTCTACCGTCACCCTCACCATCCGCGCCGTCTGCACGTTCACCGACACCACCGCCACCGTCGTCGTCAACGGCCAGGCGGCTGGCACCAAGCCCATCGCTCCCGACGGCACCGTGGTCGTGACCGTCACGATCCTCTCGCCCACCGAGCTGTCCGTGAACCCGGTGGTTCGCGGCCAGTGCGGCACGAACACGGTCAGCGTCACCGGCTTCTCCGCGTCAGCCGGTACCACGGTGACCCAAACGGCGACCTTCACGCTCGCTTGCCCGGGTGTGCGGCCGGCGGCGAGACCGGTGCGCGGGCGGGTGGCCTTCACGGGAGACAACATCGCCCGATGGAGCGCGGTGGCGCTGTTCCTCGTGGCTCTCGGCGGTGGCCTCGTGATGCTCGACCGGCGCCGGGCACGGGCCCGGTCCGAGGGCTGACCTCGGCCGTCTGACCCGACGCGGCGGCAGCCGCGGGTGACGTCGAGACCCGGTCTGACGCGCCGCGGTTCGCGCTGGTCGTCTAGAGGTACTCGACCTGTGGGCAGGCGTGGAGCCGTCGGCGGGTGTCGAGGATCGAGCGGGCGTGCTCGGCCACCAGCCCGTAGTCGAACTCGTCGTGGTCGGTGAGCAGCACGACCAGGTCGGCGGCCGAGAGCTCCTCCGACGTCACCTCTGCCCGCGGTACGCGCTGGGGGGGCTGATGGCCTCCGACGTGCGGATCGGCGGCCCGGACGTCGGCCCCCAGCTGGAGCAGCTGGTCGACGACGGCGATGGCCGGTGACTCCCGGGCGTCACCGGTGTTGCGCTTGTAGGCCAGCCCGAGGACGAGGATCCGGCTCCCGTTCACGGAA